>JAEZJB010000060.1 GCA_023415845.1 Chloroflexota bacterium
GAGGATGCTGGGGAAGTCGACGAAAAAGGGGTTGTCGGCCCAGAACGGTTCGTTTTGCAGGTCGACGTAGGCCGGATACCAGCGACCACCAACGGCTTCGTACACCGCCTGGACATTTTCCGGCTGCATGATGTCGATAATGAGCGCCCTGGCAGCGTCCTGGTTTTCGCTGGTGTTGAAGATCGACCACGACCAGGTTCCGGACGTGGGGAACGATCCGGCTGTGCCCTCGGGGAACTTGGCCTGCGCCGTATCGGCCAGCAACTCCTCATCGTTTTGTTGCAGGTAACCAAGGATCGAGGCCGGGTTGAAGACGAAGGCCGATTGGTACGACTGATAGGAGGTGTTGTTGCCGGAGTCGTCCCAGTTCGGCGCATCGGGTGGGATCAGGCCAGCATCCCACCAGCGCTTGACGCGTTCGAGCGCGTGGAGCGCCCCTTCGGAGTCGAGGGCTGGGTTGCCTTCCTCGTCCACCAGGTAGCCACCATCGGCAAAGATGAGTTGTGAGATCTGGCCGTTGGTATCAGGGAAGCGGCCCAGGGTGAGCCCGATGCCGAACTGGCGTGGCGGCTCGGTGACGGCGGTGGCAATTTCTTCGAGTTCGTCGAGGGTGGCCGGGGGCGTGCGCTCGCCGGTGGCCTGCTCGATGAGGTCGAGGCGGGAGTACATTACGCCGACTTCGGCATCCATCGGGATCGAGATGACCTGATCGCCGATCGTGACGTGCTCTTTCAGCGAGGGCCAGAATCCACCCGCCAGGCCGTTCAGTTCGTCGTAGACATCTGTCACGTCGACCAGGCGATCCTGATTGCCATAGAAGATAGCGAGGTTCGCGATCATCATGGCGATATCGGGCGTGGACCCGGCCTCCACAGCGGCTGCCAGCTTGGTCGCGTAGTCGGAGCCGGGGAGAGCGACATATTCGACCTCTACGCCGTTGGCTTCACCCCAGGCGCGCATTTGCTCACCGAGCAGATCGTCACCGGCCTCAGTGAAGGACACCACACCCCAGACGGTGAGCTTGTCGCCAAATTCCTGGGCATGAGTGGCGGGACTGGCGGCGCTGCCAAGAGCGAGCGCCGCCCCGGCTCCGGCGGTGCCCTTGATCAGCGTGCGGCGGTTCAGGTCCAGCTTGCAAACGGTTTCCACGGTGCAAATCCTTTCGGCGCAACGGTTTGTTTCACGTAAGCCCGAACGATGACCCGGTTATCCCTTCACGGCACCTCCTGCCAATCCCGATACGACCCAACGTTGGGAGACGAAATAGATGATCACGGGTGGGAGGGAGGCCAGCAGCGACCCCGCCATCAGGCGACCCCACTGGTAGGTGTCGCCGCGAACGAAATCGGTCAGGCCGACCGGGAGGGTTTTCTGCGAGTCGCGGCCGATGAGCAGGAGCGCGAAGAGGAATTCGTTCCAGGCGTTGGTGAAGGTGAAGAGCGCCACGACGGCCAGCGCCGGGAGAGACAGGGGGATAAAGATCGAGAACAGGGCCCGTAATCGTGTCGCGCCGTCGACGAGCGCGGCGTCCTGCAATTCGCTCGGCACAGTGTTGAAGTAGGAGATCGTCATCCAGGTCGAGAAGGGAACGGAGAAGATCAGGTAAATCACGATCAGCCCGCCGATCTTGTCGGTGAGGTGGAGCTGGAAGGCAACCTGGAACAGGGGGATGAACAACAGCGAAGCCGGGATCAGGTAGGTGACGATGGTGGTGCGGGCAAGGAAGGTGCGGCCAGTGAAGCGGAGCCGGGTCAGCGCGTAGGCCGCCAGGATGGCGACGAACATGGCAATGATGGTGGTGCAGATCGCCACGACTGCGCTGTTTCGGAAATAGACCCGGAACTGGTCGTCGTTGAGGATGTAGACGTAGTGGTCCCAGGTCAGGCGTTTGGGGATGATGGATGACTCGACGAAGATGTCGCGATTGGGTTTGAGCGAAGTTGCGAGAATCCACGCATAGGGAAAGAGCGTCCAGACCAGGGCGAGGATGAGGCCCAGCGGCAAGACGATCTTCTTCAGCCAGTGGCGGGCCAGCCACGAACGGCGGCTTGGCGGCGGGGTAGGGATGGTGGTGGCGAGGACCGACTGGGCCATGGCGCGATGTGCTCCTGGTTCAGTTATGCGAATCCGACGACAACATCCGTTTGGTCAGCAGATAGATGATGACGATGAAGAGCGGGAAGAAGAGGACAGACACGGCCGCAGCCATGCCGAGCTGGCGAGCCCCGGCGATGCCGATTTCGTAGGCCAGCATCGGGAAGGTCATGGTGGCATTGGCAGGCCCACCACGTGTCATGGCGTAGATGAAATTGATGCTGTTGGCTGTCCAGATGGTGGAGAGCAGCACGGTGATGGTGATGGCAGGCACGAGCCCGGGCAGGGTGATGTCACGGAAGCGTTGCATTGGTCCGGCGCCATCGAGCGCGGCAGCTTCATATTGCTCGGCGGGAATTGCCTGCAAGCCGGCGAGCAGCATCATGGTGTAGAAGGGAGTGCCCTGCCAGGTGACCGCGATGATGACGGACCAGAGCGCCTTGTCGGGGTCGGACAGGAACTGGACGAGCGTGGTGGCACCGAGGTAGTCGACCCGGAAAAGGTTGATGAGGCCGTTGATTGAGCCGTCGAAGATCCAGCGCCAGGTGAGGGCCACGATGATGGTTGGGGTGGCCCATGGCAGGAAGAGAAGCGCGCGAACGAGCATGCGGCCGCGGAACTGCTCGTTGACCATCAGGGCCATCAGCATGCCGAGGACCAGCTTGAGGGCAACCGAGACGACGGTATAGATGGCGGAGACGCGGACCGAGGTCCAGAAGACCGAGGAGTACTGATCGCCCCAGAGCAGCTCTCGGTAGTTTGAGATGCCGACCAAGCGGGCTGAGCCGCCGATGGTTTTGTTCTGAAAACTGAGCAGGATGCCGGTGACGAACGGGTAGGCTACCAGGGTGATGAGGATGATCACGAGGGGGAGAACGAACGTGTAGCCGAGCTTCCAGTCGCGACCGAGGAGGCGTTGGGGAGCGGGGCGGGCAGGAGTTAATGGCTCGGGGCGGTAGGAGGAGGCGACAGGTTCGTTCATCGGGGTGGAGGGTCCCTTCCGATGGAGCCAGGGGGCGTTCGGTCGGCGCAACGGTGGGTTGCGACGCCACGCGAAACCAGGGAATGCTTCTCTGGAACCTGCTGGCTACGACTATGTGGTTTTCAACCTCTGGTTGGCACCTTAGCAAAGGGGCAATCCGGGCGCAATACGCAATCAGCCCGCAGGGACCGGCGGCCGTCCTGCGATGTCAGCCTGGAGGATGAATGGATGAAACGATGAGCAATTCACCAACAGTGACCTGGCGTGATGACGGTGGCACGGTGACGTTTCGACTGGATGGGGTTGGGCCGAGGGCGGCAGAGCAGCTTGCCGCGGCGGCCTGGAACCCTGCCGGGGAGGGATGGGAGAAGCCGTTTCCGCGCGATGCTCATGGCATCGAAGACGTGAAGCGGAACCTGCCTCGCCTCGCTGGACCGATGCTGCAGCAGATGCTGGTGCCAACCTTCGGGTGGGAAGCGGCGCTGGAGGCGTTTGCCGCGCGGGCTTCGGCAGCCGGACTGGATTGGTGGCTGACCGGAAGCGGGGCGACGGCGCTACGCGTGCCGGATGTCGTGCCGCACGATCTCGACATCATCCTCGATGAGTCGCAACTGGCCCTGGCGGCAGAGGTGTTTGCCGACGTACTGATCGAGCCGCTGGGTGAGACTCGGGGCTGGGTGACGCGGGCGTACGGGGTGATTTTCCTCGGGATGCGGATTGACCTGGCGGCTGGTCCGGAAGCGTTCGTGGACGAGCCGGAGCCGGCTGATTTCGGGCCGTGGGCGGCGAATCTTTTGGAGGCGGTGGACTGGCGTGGATTCGTGATTCGCGTGCCGCCGTTGTCGGTGCAGGCTGCCGTCAATCGCCGGCGAGGGCGAGATGAGCGCGCAGCCCAGATCGAGGCGGTGCTGGCGGCGGAGTCCGGCGAAGAGGCTGCCTGCACCTGATTGCAGCGGTGGGAAACGCGGTAGACCAAAGGCGTATCCAGTGGGGGTGATCCAGTGGAATGCGGCTCAGGACGTGCCGGTGGAGATTCGTTGCTGGATCTGGCGTGACTGGAGCCAGTTGTTCGCCGCCACGACCAGCCAGACGACCGCCACGAAGCCGATGGCGATGACGATCATGTTGACGGTGACGCGGCCATAGCCGGAGTCGCGAGGGTCCAGGAACGGGTAGGGATACCAGTCCACGATCGGCCCGCGAATCAGAGAATAGGCGGCGTAGGCGACGGGATAGACGGTCCACCAGAGTGCAGTGCGGAACTCGATACGGTGGGCCAGCGGCACGATCAGGAAATCCACCACCATCACGACCGGAATGATCTTGTGCAGCACGTCGTTCACCCACGGCACTGTGGTGTGGAGGTCGGCGGTGAGGCTGGCGAGGATCGTGTTGTAGATCACGCCGGTCAGCATCAGGAACATCATGGCCCCGCCGCGCACGTAATCCCAGGCACGGGTACGTGGGGCGAAGCCGGCCGCCCCAAGGAGCAGCACGAAGGCGCCAATAATGTTGCTCTGAATCGTGAAGAAGCTGAAGAAGTTGGCGATCCTGCCGGGATTCTCGATCAACTGCTGGACAATCGCCGCCACCACCAGCAGACCAAATCCCAGGCGATAGAGGCGAACCCACCACAGCAGGTCCCGAGGGGATGTGGACATCACGTGCAGCACGCTCCCGATTGACACCAACCTGCCAAACCGTGTCCGGCCATTGTGGCAAATGGGGGGAGTTCTGGACAGGACGACGGAGTGCCCATAACGGCACAGGCGAGGGCTCCGGGCGCCTCCCGTGATGCAGGTGTGCCGGGCAACATGCGTTGGGCACATAGGTGACACCTGCCGTGGTCAGTGGGGAGCGGTCGTCGTAGCGTGGAAATCCGAGCGGTTGATGTGGCAGATCACGCCAGCGCCAGAGGAGATTTCATGGTCCAGCTTGGATACACGCTTTCATCGGAAGAATTCGGCCCGCAGGAACTGGCCGATCACGCGCGACTCGCGGAAGACGCGGGATTCGCCTTTGCCTCGATTTCGGATCACTTCCATCCCTGGCTCGATAGCCAGGGCCACAGCCCCTTCGTGTGGGGAACGCTCGGCGCGATCTCGCAGACGACGAGCCAGATGCTGATCGGCACGGGTGTTACCTGTCCGATGCTGCGGACGCATCCTGCGATCATCGCCCAGGCGGCAGCCACGGCCGGGGCGCTGCTTCCCGGACGCTTCTATCTCGGCGTTGGTACCGGTGAAAACCTCAACGAGCACATCCTGGGGCAGCGCTGGCCGCCACTTTCCGTGCGGCAGGAGATGCTGGCGGAGGCGGTCGACGTGATTCGCTCGCTGTGGAGCGGCAATTACGTCACTGAACACGGCCGGTTCTACTCCACCGAGAATGCCCGGATCTACACGCTACCCGACGAGCTGCCGCCCATTCACGTCGCGGCGAGCGGGACCGAGTCGGCGGTGCTGGCGGCGAAGATTGGCGATGGGCTGATCTCGACCTCGCC
>JAEZJB010000119.1 GCA_023415845.1 Chloroflexota bacterium
GCTGCATACCAGGCAGGTGCCTCGGAACCAGCCGGTACCATTCCGGAGGCGACGGTGAAGAACGTGACCTCCTCATCCTCACCAAACGCGGTTGGCTGGGCGGTGGCCGGGCGGATTCCTGTCACCAGCGCGAGCAGGCTGGCAAAGACCATGATTCGCAGAGGGAATCGGGAGTAGAGGGGCATCATCGGACCGGCTCCTGGGCAAACGTCGAATGCACTCACGTTTGCAGCCTAGGTCTGCGCCCGGCCTGGCGGAATACCCAAAACTACCCATTTCCGCCGCACCAGCAGTCGCCCTCACCCCGTGCCGCGCTGAGGAGGCGCCATCTCGATCAGTACGTGTGGGGCAGAACCTACACCTCTTCAGGCCGCAACGCCTCGATCCGCCGCTCGATGCCGAGCCACTTGTCGTAGGCGGCACGCTTGTCCGGGTTCGTCAACAGGTCGCGGGCCACGAGCAGTTCACGCATCCGGCTGGACGCGTCCGGATCGGTCGATGTGTCCGGGTGGTACTTCAGCGCGAGACGCTTGAACGCCGCATCGACGACCTCCGGTTCGGCCAGCGGATCGACCTGCAGCACCTGGTAATACGTTTTGCCAACCGGCTGTTGGTAGCGCGGGGGTTCGGGTTGCGGCGCCTGCTGCCTGCCCAGGTAGATCGCCAGTTGCTGCTGGTCCATCAGCCGCGACGTGACGAACGGCGCATCCTTCTCCGGAATCCCCCACTTGCCATGGCAGGTCAGGCATTCCATGACGAGCTGCGTGCGCACATTCATCGTCGGCACGAAGTAGAGGGTCAGTTTCCGCCTGGTGTCGTACACGGCAAAGACCGACGGTTTTCGGCACGAGGGGCACTCGTTGACGAAAAAGCCGCGTTGGTCGATATAGTCGCGTGCGCCAATAATCGGAAAGACCACCCGTGTCCTCTCCACCGGGACAACCCAGAATCCCTCAGACTGTACCAGTCGCCTCCTCCCCCAACCAGTCGCCGTTCGTGCAGGTCGCGTACCCTAGCAGGGAACCGCCGATGAACCCTCCCGGGGTCACTTCTGGAGCATTTCCCCATGCAGGATTCCCACACTCCAGCATTTATTCGCGACTGGATCGGCACACTCGAGCCGCTCCGCTGGGCCGATCTCTCATCCGCCGACACCATCGGCGTCTTCTCGGCCGACATGATCAACGCCATCGTCCACGAGGGCGCCCTCGCCTCGGCTCCCGTGCACGCCCTCATCGAGCCGGTGGTCACCCTGTTCACCAATGCCTGGGCCGCCGGTGTCCGGCAATTCGTGCTCCTGCAGGACACCCATCATCCCGAGGCGCCCGAGTTCGGTGCCTATCCCCCGCACGCCATCGCCGGTACCCGCGAATCGGAGACGATTCCCGAACTGCTCGCCCTGCCGTTTTCCGGCAGCTTCACCGTGATGGAGAAAAACTCGTTGACACCCAGCATCGATACGCCATTCGACGACTGGCTGCGGAAAAATCAGACCGTGACCACCGCGATCGTCGTCGGCGACTGTACCGATCTCTGCACCTATTCCCTCGCCATGTACCTCCGCCAGTGGGCCAATGCCCACAACATTCGCGACTACCGCGTGATCCTGCCCGCCGATTGCGTCGCCACCTTCGACATTCCAGCCGCACCGGACCTCGCCCCCGGCGCAGCGCATCCCGGCCCCTTTTTTCACGACGTGTTCCTCTATCACATGGCGCAGAACGGCATCGAGGTGGTATCCACCCTCGAACGGTGACGCCGGAATGACACGTCTGTGGAGGAAGCGGGAATGCCAGTAGTCCAGAGCGGGTTGATTTACGAAGAGCGCGCACGGCGGCACATCGCCGATCCCACCATCACGCCCAATCCCACCGCGCTACACACCGACCTCTATCATGTCGATGCCGCCTTCGTGGCCTGGTCCAGCGGCCAGACCGGACTGGCCACCTTCGACCTCTACACCCGGCGCAACCCGTTCGCCGGAGGTTTTATGCTTGTCGCCGGCCTCGAGCCAGCGCTCGACTACCTCCGCGCCTTCAAGTACACCCGTCCCGAACGTGAGTACCTGAAGTCGATCAAGGGGTACCCCGATGAGTTTCTCGACTACCTGCGCGACCTGCGCTTCACCGGTGAGATCCTGGCAATGCCGGAGGGTGAGATCGGGTTCCCCAACGAACCGCTCCTGCGGGTCACGGCCCCATTCCCCGAGGCCCTGATCATCGAGTCCGGGCTGCTCCGCACGGTCGGCATCTCCACCCTGATCGCCACCAAGGCCGCTCGCCTGCACATCGCGGCCGAGGGCCGAGCCGTCAGCGATTTCTCGTTCCGCCGCGCCCACGAGCCCTATCTCGCCGCCCGGTCGGGATTCATCGGCGGCTGCAACAGCACGTCGTTCGTGGCTGCCGCTCGCGAATACGACATTCCGGGCGCCGGCACGGTTCCCCATGCCCTCATCCAGGCCTATGGCGACGAGCTCACAGCCTTCCGCGCGATTGCCGACGCCCTGCCCGAATTTTCCTTGCTCCTCGACACTTACGACGTCCGGCAGGGCATCGAGCATGCCATCATCGTCGGCCTCGAGTCGCCAGCACGATCGGGACACCGCCTCGTCTCGGTCCGCCTCGACAGCGGCGACCTCGGCGCCGACGCTCGGCTCTGTCGGTCACTGCTCGACGAGGCAGGACTGACGTCGGTCAAGGTGCTCGTCAGCGGCGACCTCGAGGAGTTCAGGATTCGTGAACTCGTGCGCTCGGGCGCGCCCATCGACGGCTACGGTGTGGGCGGCAATCTGGGTGTCGGCCTCGGGAGCCTCGAAACCGGCACGCTTGGTGGTGTCATCGGCGCGGTCTACAAACTCGCCTGGTATGGCGGTGACAGTGATGAGGCGTCTGGTGCTCGTATCAAGCTGGCCGGTGGCGGCGACAAGTCCACCTGGCCAGGCCGAAAGCGGACCTTCCGGTTCGGTGACTTCGACCATGACCTGATCGCGCTTGATGGCGAGCAGCCGCCTGCAGCAGCCCGGCCGTTGCTGCAAACCATTGTCTCCGACGGCATGCTGGTCACGGAGGCTGCTCCCGTCCGCGCCGCCCACGAGCGGGCAATGCAGTCGCTCGCTGCCCTTCCTCACTACCTGCGGGACCTGCAACCCGACCGGCAGTATCCCGTGGAGTGGAGTACCGACCTCCAGACACTTCGTGCCGAAGTGATTGCCGACTTTGAGCCCCGCTGAAACTGGCAGAGAACGAGAGCGCCCCACCTGCGAATCGACTCGCAGGTGGGGCGCTTGCCGCTGGTTGGCCGGAACGGCACCTAATCGCCGTTGACTGCCAGGTCAACGAAGGCCAGCACGTCGGTCTGCAGCTTCGCCAGGGCGTTCTTCTCCACGTAGACCATGTGGCCGACCGGGAATTCTTCCAGCGTCAGGCGGGCATGGGCCGACGGATCGAGCCCCATGTGGTTGAGGGTGTAGATCGTTGCGTAATAGGGCGTCGCCAGGTCGTAGTAACCCGATGCGATGTAGACCCGCATGTACGGATTCTTGGCCATCGCCTCGCGGAGCATTTCGCTCGTGTCGGCGTGCCCCTCCTTCGCACTTCCCCAGTCCCAGTCCAGACCGCGCAGGATGTGGTACTCGGCATCGTTCTCGTAACCGAGTTCCTCGCGGAAGTACTGGTTGATGGTGGTCGTGAACGGCGGCCAGATCACGTTCAGACTGGGGTCGTAATCCGCGAACTGCGAAACGCCCGACTTGTCCTTGCCTTTGTACCGCGAGTCGATGCGGCCGACCGTTTCGCGCTCGGTGCGCAACAACTCCTTGCAGAACGACATGATCTCGATCCGCAGGTTCGCCAGGTCGAGGTATTCGCGCGACAGGCCGGTGTATTTCACCAGGCCGTCCAGCACCTCGCTCCGCTTGTCGTCGGGAATCCGATCGCCGAGCGAGAGCGCCTGCACGTAGGTGCCTTCGACCCAGGCTTCCACCTCATCGAGGAACGTCCTGACATCCATCTGCTGGTATTCGTCGGCCAGCTTGCCGTGATACCAGGCCGTTGCCGCGTAGGTGGGCAGGAATAGCTGGTACGGCAGGTCGTTGCCGGTCTCGAACCGGGCAGTCTGCATGTTGAGGATTGACGAGATCAGGATGATCCCGTTGAAAATGATCCCCTTGTCGGCGAGGTAACCGGCCAGCCCGGCAGAGCGGAAGGTGCCATAGCTCTCGCCCGCAAGGAACAGCGGGGACGTCCATCGCTGGTACTTCGAGAGGTAGAGCCGAATGAATTCACCGATGCACTCGAGATCGCCGGTTACACCCTTGATCTTCTTGGCGAACTCGTCGCTGGTCGCTCGGCTGTAGCCCGTGTCGACGGGGTCGATGAACACGAGATCGGTCGCCGGGAGCCACGAGTAGTCGTTATCCACCAGCTTGTACGGCGGGCGTGGCATGTCTCCGTTGTCGTGCATCAGCACGCGCTTCGGTGCCAGTCCCCCCATGTGCAGCCACACCGAGGCCGAGCCCGGACCACCGTTGAAGGTGAACGTCACCGGCCGTGGCGCGTCGCCAACTGGATTCGTCACGGTGTAGGCCGTGAACGTCAGGTTGGCTTCTACCTCACCCTTGTCGTTCCGCACCGGCAATTGCCCGCAGGTGGTGGTGTAGGTGTAGGTCGTGCCGTCGATGACGATGGAGTGCTCACGGGTGATGGGTTCCGGAAGTGGGGCAGGTTGCGGGGTTTCCTTCTCTTCCGGCTTCGAGTTGCTGTTGGTGTCAGACATGCATACCTCTGGGTGCTAACGATAGGTGATGGATTTCGGGCTAGGGCTTGCGCAGGCGCTCGGCGCGTTCGCGCAGCGTCGACTCGATGGTGCCCTTGAACGGAACCGCAGCGAACGGATACTCGCCGGTAATCGCGACCTCATGATCGGTGACCTTGAGACTCCCGCTGATCTTGAACCCCATCGCCCGGAAGGAGAACGTGCCACCATCCTGGGTCCAGTGTTCCTGGAGGTCCGAGATGCGGTCGCCATGCTGTTCCTTCGCCGTCACGAGGATGTTCTTGATCCGGTTGAGTGCTTCTTCCTTGCCGAGCGAGTGGTGAACGGTAACGGTACTCTTTGGCACGGGAGATACTCCTGGTTGGGCGAACAGTCGCCGCGATATCGGCAGCCGACGCAAGCATACCGCAGCCGCTTTCCCCTGCCGCCGCGTCGGTTATTCGATTCGTTCCCCGACGGGCACACCTGCCACCGGGCTCGAGGGCTGCGCAGCCTCATGGCGCGGCATCCGGCCAGCCAGGTAGGCTGCCCGCCCGGCATCCACCCCGAGCCGCATCGCCGTTGCCATCCGTACTGGATCCGTCGCCCGGGCCACCGCCGTGTTCACCAGCACCGCCGAGGCGCCAAGCTCCATCGCCAGCGCGGCATCCGATGCCGTGCCGATTCCTGCATCCACCACCACCGGCACTGTCACCGCGTCGACGATCCGCTTGATGCTGACCCAATCCTGCATGCCCTGGCCGGACCCGATTGGCGACGCCAGCGGCATGACCGTCGCTGCGCCCGCCTCTTCCAGCCGGATCGCCGCAACCAGATCAGGCGAGGTATAGGGCAGCACCACGAAACCGTCTTCGACCAGGATCTTCGTCGCCTCAATCGTTCCGGCAACGTCCGGCCACAACGTGGTTTGGTCCCCGATGACTTCCAGTTTGATCCAGTTGGTTCCGGTCGCCGCTCTCGCCAGGTGGGCCATTCGCACGGCATCACCCACCGTATAGGCTCCCGCCGTGTTCGGCAGCAGGCGATATCGATTCAGGTCAAGCGAGTCCAGAATGCCAGGCTCACCATTCGATGTCCCGTCGAGATCCATGAACCGGATGGCCACCGTCACCATCTCGGTCCCTGATGCATCCAGCGCCGCAACCATCGACTCGCGAGTGGGGTATTTGCCGGTACCGAGAAACAGGCGGGAACGGAAGGCTTCTCCGGCAATCGTCAGGGTGTCGGCCATATGGTCACCTCCGGAAACTGCTCGCACGATATCCACGTCGTCACCTTCTTTCAGTTCACGGTCGGTCCAGCCAGAGCGGGGAATGATCTTGCCATTGACCGCCACCACCACCGACTTTTCGGCCAGCGTCTTTCCCTCGAGCAGATCCGCAATGGTGCGCACTGTTGGCTCGGCAACATGCGGTTTCCGGTTGACGGTGAGGTTCATCGTCGTGCCTTTCGTGGTTCCAGTGGTTGCAGTGGTACTCGGGGTGCCACCGGGCTGCCAGCAATGGCGTCGAGCAGATGGCGGGTGGCCAGTGCCGGGTCTTTCTGGTCGGCAATTGCCGACATCACCACCACCCCGGCGCAGCCAGTCGCCAGCACCTCGCCGACGTTCGCGAGCGTGATCCCGCCAATTGCCAGCACGGGAATCGTGAGTCGTTCGACGATCTCTGCCAGCGCATCGAGTCCGCGCCCCGGTTCGTCAGGATGTGACTGGGTAGGGAATACGTGTCCGAAAGTGACATAATCGGCACCGATGGTGTCGGCTTCCACGGCTTCATCAAACGAGTGGACCGAAATCCCGATCCGCTCGAACCGTCCAAAAGGGGGAATTCCCTCCAGCGAACTGGCCGGGAGGTGAAGCCAGGGCATCGCAAAGGTTCCCGCTACGCCCGGCTGGCCGTTGATTGCCACTCTGGTGCGGAGCAGGTGGTCGTCCTTCTTGAGCGCCTGTAACGCAGCCCGAATCGATGTGGCTTCGTCTCTGAGCTGTACGGAATCGACACCTGCGTCCAGAGCCGCTACCACGGTCGGCAGCGATCGATCGAGCGGACGTAGCCGCTGGGAAACGTATTGCAGGTGAGCTGGTGGGTGGGGCATGGCACTCGCTTCCTGAAATGGAAAACGTCGCGGTTCCTGATACGGAACGACGCGACGCATGGGTGCCACCACCGTATGCTTCCGCGCCTTCCTCCGCCGGTACAAACCGGATCAGGTCCCAAGGGTCTCATCTCAGCCCACAAGGTGGGCACCCCTGGCGCGATGTTCTGCCTGTATCCTACCAGAGCCCAAATGACTTCGCATGAGATTGTGCACGCGATGACAGGTTGGTTCTGGTCAGGAAACCGAACTACCCATATGATGACGGGCGAAAAACTGAAGTACGGGTTAAGCTAAACAGGCGCGGCTGATAACGAAACGGATTGGGACACATTGGTAACTGGCGGACGTGTACGACAACGAATCGGCCCGACTCTCCGTGTCATGCGGTTGCGACGGGGTCTCTCTCTCAATGAATTGGCGGAGCGGGCGGAAATTTCTCCCTCCCACCTCAGCCGGATCGAACGCGGTCTGACTGTGCCGTCTTACGATGTGCTTGACAATATCGCGACGGCACTTGGTTCTGACCTCACCTCGCTGCGTTCGCGCGAAAAGTCGGCCCGCGCGGTCGACGAGGATCTTCGCGGCTGGTTTGATACCTATGGGTTGCCGGCCGATGCTCAGGAAGAACTCCTGAACCTTAGCCACGAGACGCGCTCGGCGCTTGCTGAGCTCATCTCCTCGGTGGCGGGGGCAGAAGCCGACGACGAAGAGGCAGCCGATTAGGCGACGGCGTCAGGCTGGCGAGGCGACGGACCCGGAAGC
>JAEZJB010000202.1 GCA_023415845.1 Chloroflexota bacterium
CCGGCGCGAGCCAGGCGCGCACGACCGCCCGTTCGAGTCCCGGCAGGTCGGCGAAGCCCTGCGCCGCCGCCGGGGACACAGCCGCCAGCAGCGCGGCAATCAGGGTGGGAATCAGGAGCAGGGTCCACTTCCGCATGGAGGTAACACCTTCGCGCACAAAACGGGACATCAGACAGGCAGCAGTCTACCCGGTCCAGCTCATGCCATGGCCCGGATCGCGCAGCCATGCCGGGAGAACTGGCTCACCCAACCCCGCCTCCAGACACCAAGGCCCCCAGTGGAGAATTCCACTGGGGGCCTGGTGATCATCGATCCGGTTCGCATTTGGCCATTGGCCAGTGCGGGAGGACTACTCCTCGCCCGACTCCGGGTAGATGACTTCGTCGGTGGCGATCAGGCCGGTCACAACCTCATCGTCGGAGGCCGGGAGCTTGTCCCACAGGCCGCCGGTCGAGGTGCCGTTCTCGTTGAACTCGCCCTCACCGCTGCCGTCGTTGTCGATCATCGTGGTCATCAGGGTGGTGGCGGTGTCCTGCATGTCAACATCGCTGCCGGCTGCGGAAACGATGTACACGTAGCTGCCGTCCTGCACCACCGAAAGCACGACTTCGCTCTCGACGCCTTCTTCTTCCTGCGTGGAGAAGTACGAGATGTTCTGCTCACCGGCATCGACATCCCATTCTTCGAAGGTCATGTCGTCGGTGCCCATCAGCGAGTCGGCGCTGAATTCTTCCGAGATCCGGTCGAATCCGGCCTTGGCGTTGTCGTCGTTGTCGAACTCCAGCACCATGCCAGCCATGAACAGGATGCCCGACATCGAGAAGTCTTCGTCCGCACCCGGGGTCGCCATCGCGAACATCGCGTCGAAGTCCATCGACCACGATCGTGCCACGCCGTACTGAATCCCCTCGAGGTCAGATGGCTGGAACTCGTCCTCGATGTCGTCCTGGGCGCCCACGCCCGTGCCGCCCACCAGCGAGAAAGCCAGCAGCAGCAGCGCAAGCAGCGCCGACAGCTTCAAAGGTGATCGCATAAATGTCTTTCCCTTCGGTTCCGGCAATGGCGCCGGCCGCCTTGTCCCTTGCGGTGATGACGCACCGCCCGACCACATTGGTCGTCGGGAACTTCAACGTCCCACACACGCGGAAGGTTCCATCGTGCCCGCCAAGTATGCCTGTCCGGACCTGGTGAGGACAGTTGATGCACGGATAATCTGCTTCCCTGACCTGTCCCGGCTAGCCCTCTTTCGTGTCGGCCGACCTTACGTACCCACCGGCTCTACCGTCAGCAGGTAGGGCGGGCTGCCAATCGCCGGGATCAGCACCGTGTTGGTGGCCGACCAGGTCGGAATCGCCCACCGGGGCCCACGCCCGGTGCCACCAGCACCCTCGGGCAGCACCGTCAGCTCGGCGGCCGGTCCAATCGTCTCGACAGCCACGCCGGATTCGCCCGCCAGCTGCCGCCCGATCACGAGCATCGTGCCGCCATCCGGTGACCAGGTGGCAGAAAGCGGCCGCAGGGTTTCATCGGTCTCCACCGGCTCCGCCTCGCCCGTGCTCGATGTCCACTGGAACATCCACGGCTGGCTGGAATTTCCTGTCCCGAGCAGAGCCCCCGACACCCCCAGAATTGACAATTCATCATCAACCAGCCGCGCATCGAGCAGGATTGGCGTCGGGAATGGATCGTTCCCTGTTCCGGCCATCAATTGCGTCGTGGTTCCATCCGGATCGAGTTTCCACAGGCCGTTCATCGGGTCATCAACATCGGCGAACGCGAAGGTATAGAGGATCGAGCCGTCTTCCAGTGCCAGCATCGGCGTGAAGATCGAGAACGGGCGCGCATCAACCGACATCAGGGTCTCGGCCTCACCGCCATCGCGACCAACCCGGACAATGGCGGTCGGCACCGATTCGGCCTCGCTATCCCAGATCGAGCGGGCAAACACGATCGCCGCGCTGTCCGGCGTCCAGACCGGCATCACGTCGATCGGAATCGGCGTCGTCGCTGCGCCGCTCCCGATGAACCCGCCCTCAAACCCATCGTCAGTCAGGTTGCGGACCGCGTCGTCACCCCTCTCGTACACAAAGATGTCGCCATCGGTACCCCGCATGAACGCTTCGACGCTGAACGCCACTGCGGAGCTGTCTGGCGCCCACGCGATCGAGTCAGCCTCAATCGCTTCCTCCACCGGGATCAGGGTCGGCTCCAGATCGGAAACGGACCAGATGCCAAGCTCCCGGTCGGGGCCGATTCCCGCCACCCACTGGCCATCAGGCGATAGGGCGCAGGCGATGCCATCGAGATCGAGCGCCATGACGTCCGCGATCCGCCATCCACCCTCCGCCGATGTCCCAACCGGCGTGGCCTCCCCGAACGGACTCACTCCCTGGCGCGCCGTGCCACCGCGGAGAGTCAGCGCCGTACCGAGCAGTCCCAGCCCGGCGGCCCGACGCGTGATACGTGGATTGAACTGCATGAAACAACCTTCCGGTTCAGGCGAATGCGTCTCCACCTGAAACGCCCCGAGCCCGATGCGGGTTGCATCGGGCTCGGAAAAACACACGATTCGTCGCGTGAAGATGGTCAGGCCCTGGTGGCTGTGCGGGCCGGTAACGCCGGATCGGTCCCGATCTGGTGGCGCAGGGTCCGCAGGTCGGCATCGATACCCGTCAGCTGCTCGTTGATCTCGCTCAACTGCGCCTGCGACGACCGGACAAAGCGCGTGTACGGTGCAATCGCGTCCTGGATGCGCCCCACCGAGCGAGCCAGTTCGTGCTCGAACTGGTCACGCATCACCTGTATCAGCCGCTGCTCCAACTCCGCCGACCGCTCGTGGAACTCGTTGCGCGCGGTACGTCGCTTGTTTGGCAGGATGAACAGGCCCAGCCCGGCCAGCACCCCCGCCGCCAGGATCCCCGTCACATCCACCGCCGCCGTCGAGGCCGCCGCCACGATCAGCGCACCCAGGCCAACTGCCCCGGCCTCGGCCACAGCCACCCCTGCCACCGCGTTCCGCACCGAGAGCGAAATGTCGCGGGCGTGGCCATCGGCGTCATAGCGATCGACCTCTTCCTGCGCCCGCTTCGACACCGATTCCAGCATCGAGCGACGGTCGTACCGGAACTGGCCGCCGACTTCCCCGATCAGCTCATCGGCGTATTTGTTGAGGCGCCGCCGGTCGATGTACTCGTTGACCGCCTCCCACACCCGTAGATCCTGCTCCACCATCCAGTCGATCAGTTCGTCGACACTCTGGTCGATCGCCTTTTCGGTGTCACCCACCACCCGCCGCTCGAACTCGTCCCGCACCCGTTCGGGCTTCAGCAGGTCGAAAATCCGGCCGATCCGAATCGTGTCCTCGAAAAACTCATCACCGCGGGCGTTCATCCGGTGAATGATGTTTTCGATCCGCGTCAGGTGATAGGCGAACTGCCGCCGCATGTCGTCCTGGTAGAGCTCCAGCTGCCGTTCGATGTTCTCGATCGTGACCAGGTCGTCGGCCAGCACGGCCAACCGGTCACCCGTTGCCTGCAGGTAGCGCTCGGTCAGATGTTCGGCAATCCCCAGTGGATTGAGCAGCTTGAGGCGAATCCGCCCCTCTTCGTCGAGCGTGGTGATGATGTAGTTCTCGAGCGCCTCGAAGTTGCTCGCCGTCCACAGCCGGTCACGCTCGGTCGGGTTCCGGTCGCCCATCTCCTTCGCCTGTTGCGCCAGCAACGCCGAGACCGGAAAGATCTCGGGATCGAACCCGAGCAGCCGATCGATGCTCTCGCGGACGAACTCGACCACCTGCTCTTTCGACGCCTCATCGCGCAGCAGGTCGATCTTGTTCAGGATGATGACAATCTTCTTGCCCCACTCCCGGATCTGCGCCATGAATTCGCGCTCCGATTCGGTGAAGGGACGATCGGCGGAGGTGACGAAGAGCACCAGGTCGGAGCGCGGCACGAACTTCTGGGTCAGCGCCTCGTGCTCGCGAATGATCGCGTTGGTCCCGGGCGTGTCGACCACGGTGATCTCTTCCAGGAACGTCGCCGGCCACGTCCGCTGGATCACGCCGTCGGGCAACATCGTCTCCGATGGTTCGGCCCCATACCGCAGCAGGTTGATCACCGATGTCGTCGGAATCGCCCCCTCCGGCATCACCGGGTTGCCGATCAGCGCATTGATGAACGCCGACTTGCCCGCATTGAACTCCCCCACGATCACCAGCAGGAACAGTTCGTTCAACGACCGCGCCGCCTGCGCCAGTTCGTTGCGGTCCTGCTCCGTGGCCGGAAACGCATCGAGCGTGGCGGTCAGGCGCTGCAGAATCCCCGTCTCGGTCGCCAGCAAATCCTGCTGCTGCCTGGACAGGATCACGCCTTCACCCGAGCGGTCTTCATCCTTGCCACGAAATCGGAAAACTCCACGCATGCTGAGCCGCTCCTGGGCCGGAAGGCAGATGAACGCTTGGAGCCAGCGACAACAGAACGGGGGGCTCCGGAAACTCTGCTGAGTATACCGGTCAGGAGAGGCGCGGCGGATGGTCAGCTCGCTGGAGCGGTCAGCCGGGAGTGTCGAGTTGGGGACGCCGGGCTGACCCCACCGACCAGTCGTCGGGCGCGCCATGCAGCAGCGGCCACATGCCCGCCCGCACGTAGTAGAGGTTGGTTACCACCTGCATCAGCACCACCGTCGCCAGCATCAGGCTCGTCTGGATCGCAGGCACGCTCTCGATCGGCATCGTGTAGGCCAGCACCACCCGCAATACGGCATCCAGCAGCGTGGCGACGCCCCACATCACGGTCGATACCCGCCAGATGTGCCGGAAGCGCGGACTCACCTCCCACAGCGATTCCCAGGCCACGCTGGTGCCGAATCGCCCCTCCAGCATCGGTCGCGTAAACCGGTAGGTGAACGGGCGTTCGTCCCGCAGGCTCAGCAGCATCCAGCCGCCGACAATCGACGTGATCAGGCTTTCGCGGGCGAGCAGGAAGCGGTCGCTGCCCGTCACCAGCGAGATCGCAAAACTGGCCAGGGCCACAACCAGCATCAGCCGGGCGCCTGCCCGCTGCTGCCCACGCACCCAGCCCAGCAACCCCGTCGCGGCCGACCAGCCTGCGGAGACGAGCAGCGCCATGTACAGCGATGCACCGAGGGAAAGTCCCACGTAAAAGATCGCCGTCGGGATGATCAGGTCGAGCGCGAACAGGATCAGGCTGCGCCACCCGCCCTGCCGGCGAAATGCCTCCCAGATCTGCTTCATGAGGCCACCTCATCCACCCCGAAGGGAGTCCCCGCCGTGGTCGCCCGCCGGAACGTTTCGACCAGTTCATCGCCATAGGCATTCAGGTCGATCTCCGGGTTGGACCGCTGGAGAAACGGAATACCATCGAGCGACCGCTGGATGGTGGTCGCCATGATCGAGACGTCGAACGCCCGAAAGGCACCCGCCGCCTGCCCATGCCGCAGAATCTCCTCCAGCGCGCTGGTAGCGTGCTGCTGATCGCTGGCATCCCAGTCGAGCGCTCCATGCAGCACCAGTTCGGACAATGCAGCGAGGTGCTGCGGCCGCTCCTGCATGTACGCAAGCAAATTGCGGATATAGGCCTCCAGTGCCGCTGGCGGATCGGCACAATCCTTCATCCGCTCGTACATCCATGCCCCGAGGTCATCGAGCACATGGTATGCGATCGCTGCGTTGAGCTGTCGCTTGCCCCGGAAGTGATAGGAGATCAGGCCGGTACTGCTCAGCCCGGCCTGTTCGGCAATCCGCGTGAACGAGGCATTGCCAAAGCCGCGTTCGGCAATGCAACTGATCGCTGCCAGGACGATCTGCTGTCGCCGGGCCCGTTCAGTAATGGTCAGTGCTGGAGAGGTGTCGAGATTTGCTTGCATGAGCAAAATTTAGCACAATCCAGCAACTCCGGATAGGCGTCAAGGGGCTATCGGCGTCACGCGGCCTTCCTCGCGTGGATAAAGCAAAGGGGCGCTACCCCATAATGGGGTAGCGCCCCTGCTTCAACTCCGCCGGTTCACGCTTGATCGCTCGGATCGAGAACCCGCCCGAGGAACAGCACCGTCCCGCTCTCCGTATCCCGAATCGCGAAGATGAACGGCCGGTCGATCAGGAGTTCAATCGGCTCGTCCTCCATCGGCGCCGAGGTCGCCCCGATCACCACTGCCGTGGCAGCCGCCGCCTCCGTGCCCTGCTCGTTGAGGTCGATGAACGCCTTGTGCAGCACGTCGCTGATCGCAAGGTCCTCGTCCAGATCCCCCTCGAGCATCCCGCCAAAGTCGGCCGCGTCACTGAAGGCGTCCGTCATGCCCAATGCTTCGAGGCTGTCGACCAGGTTGGACGCGTTATCGAACCTGAATCGCGGCAGGTGGAGTTCGACCTGGGTATCGGCCAGTTCAGCCACGATCTCTTCGAGCAGGTCGCTGTCCAGGTCTCCCTCAACGGTGTCGAACTCACCTTCCTCGGGCAGGATCACCAGGAAGGCGAACCCGCTCCCCGCATATGGCAGTTCGACGGCCTGCCACCCATCACCAGCCGCGTAGTTGTAGCCGGTCGTCTTGCGCATGAAGGCGGCCGTCACCGTGGAGCCATCGAGCAGGGTGAAGTCGCCATCCTCGGTGTTGTCTTCATTGAATGTGGAGCGCCACGGTCCCGAAAACCAGACCGCGTTGGTCAGCACGAGACGCGTCGCGGTCGTGATGGCCCCTTCCGGCACGATGTCCTCGATCCGATCGTTGGTCGTGGCCGCGATCCAGTCGTTGATCTCGGTCCGGGCACCGTCGGGATCACCCGTGAACCCCACGGGGTACAGCCCGGCATCGAAATCCTCCACCAGGGTGTCCACGAAGTCGGCGTTGAACGGGACGGTCTCCTCTCCCCAGATCGCGTTGGCAATCACCAGCCCCCGCGCGGCGACCCCTTGCTCCGTGTCTTCCTCACCGGTTCCCCGTTCGGTCATGTCGCGCGAAAGGTCACGGAATCCTTCGCCTATTGCCCGTGGCTTCCCCTCCAGGCCAAGTGTCTCGGCCATTTGCGTGGCGGTCTCCCCCTTTGCTCCCACCCATGCCATCGCCAGCGCCACCGACACGCTGTATGGCGAGAAGATCAGGTTTCCCTCCGCCCCGGAACGGAGCTGGCGGTACAGGTCGAGCGCGAACCGGGTGTTGCCCTCCACGAGATCGGTCATCTCCTCTTTCGGCGCCCGGGCGGCGACGGAGCGCAATGGCATCTGGGAGGCGGCAAGGGCAACGCCACTCGACGCGAGCAGGAGACGGCGAGTGAGCGGCAGGTGGTGGAGTCTGGTGGTCACGGAAGGGCTCCTCGGCTGGTAGGCCATGGGGTGCGTGCGGCGGCAGCCAGGGTTTCTCTCGGGGTCGTGCGTGCTGCCTGTATGAAAAACGCCCGCCGAGGGACCAACGTTCCGCAGCCGACATCCGGCAGGTTCTGCCGAACCTGGTAACCGGCGCTGAATCATTTCCGGCGATGATTCCGTTTACCTGACCAGGCGGCAAACGAGAGGGGCCACACGGTGTTCGGCAGGCGTCCGACAACCGAACCACAGGGACCGGCAGTACCACCGGTGACCGATGCCGATCTGGTGCGCCATGCCCTGCAGGACCCGCAGGCATTCGCCACCGTCTTCGACCGGTATCACCGGGATATCTATCTCTACTGCCTGCGCCGCCTGGGGAATCCGGAGGAGGCCGACGATGCCGCCGGTACCGTCTTCCTCAAGGCCTACGCCGCACTCGACCGGTTTCGGCCCGGTCGCGACGGGGCGGGCATGACCTTTCGTTCCTGGATCTTCGCCATCGCCCACAACGTCGTGGTCGATACCTGGCGCAAGCCGAC
>JAEZJB010000303.1 GCA_023415845.1 Chloroflexota bacterium
TCGGCGCCACGTTGTTGAAGATGGTCGGCTGGTGGAAGTGACCGTTGGCCAGATCACCGTCGCGGGCGATCTCACCACCGACGATCAGGTCGGCGCCGTCCTGCTGACCCACTGCGATGTAGCCATGCACGGTTTCGAGTTGCCCGGCGGAAACCAGCGGCCCAACCTGGACACCAGCGTCCAGCCCATTGCCGAGTGTCAGCTTCGAAGCACGGTCGGCCAGGCGCTCGGCCAGCTCCGACTGCACGGCCTTGTGGACGACCACGCGGCTGGTCGCAGTGCAGCGCTGGCCGGTGGTGCCAAATGCCCCCCAGAGAATGCCTTCGACGGCGAGGTCGAGATCAGCATCGTCCATCACGATCACGGCGTTCTTGCCGCCCAGTTCGAGCGTCAGCCGCTTGTTGTGACTGGCTGCCGCGATGGCAACGGCCTTGCCGGTCTCGGTCGAGCCGGTGAAGGAGATGACCGGCACATCCGGATGGTGAAGGAGTGGGTCGCCAACGGCTGAGCCGCTGCCCAGCACGAGGTTGACAACACCATCCGGAAGGCCCGCTTCCTGCAGGACTTCGACCAGGCGGATCGAGAGCTTCGGAGTGAAGGTGGCTGGCTTGAGCACCACCGTGTTGCCGGCCACGATCGCCGGCATCATCTTCCAGCTCGGAATCGCCATCGGGAAGTTCCAGGGCGTGATCAGCCCGACGACACCGTGCGGCTTGCGCACCGACATCTGGAACTTGTTGCGCATCTCCGAAGGCGTGGTCTGACCAAACATGCGCCGGCCTTCGCCCGCCATGTAATAGGTCATGTCGATCGCTTCCTGGATGTCACCCCGGGTTTCGTCGAGGACCTTGCCCATTTCCTCGGTCATCTCGCGGGCGTACTGCTCCTTGCGGTCCTCGAGAATCCGCGCCGCCTTGAACAGAATCTCGCCACGCTTCGGAGCGGGGAACAGTCGCCAGGACGCAAATGCCTTCTTCGCGGCTGCCACCGCCGCCTCGACGTCACGGGCGTCGCTGTTGGTGAAGATACCAACCACTTCGCCGGTCGCGGGATTGCGGCGCTCGAAGGTCTCGCGAGTGGCGGATTCGACCCATTGGCCGCCAATGAAGTTCCGGAAAAGATCGGTCATGATGCATGTCTCCTGGGACCCGAACAAACAAAAGCGCCGCTGGAATTCAGCGGCGCCTTTTCTGGCTCCCCGACTAGGATTCGAACCTAGAACCTACCGGTTAACAGCCGGGCGCTCTACCGTTGAGCTATCGGGGATCACGCTCTCACCGAGCGAATGGGAGTGTACCGCAGAGGCACCGAGGCATCAAGGGAAATCGGCAAAATCAGGCGGCAGCCATGCGCGATGCCCGCTCCTCATCCTCCACGATCTTCTCGGGCGTGCGTTGCTCGGCAGGGTTCAGCATCCTGGTCACGAAGATGGTCACCACCGCGAAGGCTGCCGCCACCATGAATGGAATCTGGTAGCCCACGAAGTTGAGGATGAACCCGGTCACGATCGGCACCACGACCGCTGCGGCATGGTTCATCGTCAGGCCCATCGCCAGGGAGGGAGCGATTTCGGAATTCGGAGCCACCTTGCGCAGGTAGACCGTCGACCCCATCGACGCGAGCGGCGCGATGAAGGTGTAGATGACGTAGCAGGCAACTGCGGCCCAGACATGGCTGACCAGGGCATACCCCAGCAACGCCACGACAAATGCGATATTGACGTAAAGCAACACGGTGCGTTCACCGAACCGATCGAGCGCATGCCCGATCCGGGGCGTCAGCACGATGGCGGCGATCGTCACCATCACCAGCACCGCGGAAATCTGCGGCACATCGAGATCGAACTGGTTGATCAGCACCCAGATCCCGAACGAGAAAAAGATCTGCTGGCGGGCACCGTCAAGCAGGCAGAGGGTGTAGTAGAGCCGGTAGTCACGCCGGAACACGATCGGCTGGCGGCGATGGCTCCCGGCGTAGGCTTCCCCGTCGCGGAGGGAAGGGAAGTTAAAAATGAACAGCGCGGCGAGGAACGCCATGACGCCGCAGATCACGAACATGCCGTTGAAGGAGATCCATCCCTCCTGGAAGAGCAGGAAGACGACGGCCATCCCAACCAGCGCCCCGCCCTGATTGATCGCAGCCATTTTCCCCAGAATCCGGCCGCTGTGCTCCTGGCGGGCCAGGCTCAGCCCTAGGGCGCTCTGCGTTTGCAGGAAGGTGTGATAGCCAATTGAGGAAATCACTACCCACGGCGCCACGGTCCAGAACGAACCGGAAAAGCCGAAGAACCCGTACCCGATGGCGAGGAGCAGAAGCGCCCCGAATGTGAGTCGGGGCAAAGAAAGCCGGTAGAAGAGAGCGGTCAGCCAGATCAGCAGGAAGCCGGGAATCTCGCGGATGGCGGTGATGTATCCGAACTGGGGGCCTTTGAGCCCAAGCTCGTCCTCGAAATAGTTGCTGACGATGTTCTGCTGGGCGGCAAGCGCAAAGCCAAAGCAGAAGGTGGTCAGGGCGAGGAGGAGCGTTCCGCGGCCAAGGGGAGTCGTGTACCACCGTTCCTGCGCCGGGGCGGAGGTGGGTATGGCTTGGGTCATCTGATGCTACTGTTCCCGTTCAAGCGAGGGGCGACGAGGCAAATTTCCCGCGTCTGGTCCTCGTGATTGTATCCGGCCAGCTAACACTGGCAAGCACCATCGGAGTAGCGGCTGGCATGTGGAATCCGGAAACCTACGTCGATACGGACTACGGTCTGGACGAGGGTGAGTCTTTCGAGCCAGACGACGCCTGGGAGCCGGAACCCTTCGACACCTCACAGCCGCACGTGATGACCGTGCTCGGGCCCGTCTCGCCGGCGGATCTCGGCATTACCCAGGCTTTCGAGCGGATCCAGATCCCGATCGCGAACGCATCCACGCCGGAGCCGGCCTGGCTGGCCGAGCTCGGAGCCTTCCGCGATGAACTTGAGTTCTTCGTGACGGCGGGTGGCGGGACGCTTGTCGATGGGTCGACACCCGATTCCGGCCGCAACCTGGACGTGCTGGTCACGCTCGCCCAGCTCGTGCCGGCGAATCTCATCGCATCGGCCGGACGAGGTCCCGATCGGGCGGACAGCACCATGCCGGGCGCAGGCGACGAGGAATTGCTCTACGCCGAGCTGATGGGCGACCTGCAGGCCGACATCAAGCCTGGACTCCTGACCTTCGCTATCGGCGAACACGGCGGTACCGCTGTCGAATGGGCCAACATGCGGGCTGCTGCGCGGGTGGCGGTGGAAACCGGGTACCCGCTGCGTGTTGGACTCGATTCTTTTGCCAGCGCCGGCAGGCTGCTCGACGACCTTGAACAGGCGGGGGTAGACCTGAAGCGCCTCATCGTCGGCCAGATCGATGCCGGTTGGTCGCTGGATACCCTGACCGCGATCGGCCACCGAGGTGCCTATCTGGCGTTCGATCGCGTCGGCCAGGGTTCCGCAGACCTCGACCGCGAACGCGCTCGCCTCATCGTCCAGCTCGCCGAGGCCGGCCTTGCCGATCGGTTACTCGTTTCACAGGGACTTGCAGGACCAGGTCAGTTCATTTCTCGTGGCGGTGCTCCCGGCTGGATCCACCTCATCGAACGCTTCACCTTGACCTTGATGGACGCTGGGGCCGATGCCCTGCTGGTCAGAAACGTCCTGATCGACAATCCCGAGCAGGCCCTTACGATCCATCCACCCGGTGCGGATGGGGAGCACGCTCCGCTATAGTCGTGGATATTGGCAGCTCGATGGTCTGCGGGAGGGTGAAATGACAACACGTGTCTACCTGGCGGCGGCACGGTTTCTGGATGAGCCCCCGCAGCATCAGGATCAGCCGGTTGAGCGAGTCTTCGTCAACTCGTCCGACGTTCCCGAGATCTGGGTCGAAACCGAAAGCACGGTGCTGCCGGATGTGGGCAGGGTCGCGACCTTTGCCCTGAGCCGTCCGCTCGAACTGGGCTTCACCCGGGTGATCGGCACCGTCGAGCGTCTGCAGGCCAAGTAGCAGGCACAGCTAGTAGCGTGTAGCAATGCAGGAGGCCGGAGATAGTTCCCCGGCCTCCTGCTTCTGCGTTCTTCACTCTGACCGTGGCGACTCATTCGCTCCGGCGGAATGACGGCACAGGCCGGCGCTTGTGCTCGGAAACGCTGTTGAGTTGCGTGACTCGCGCCAGCACGGCAGGATCGATGCTGCTGGTGTCGCCACGTCCGATCGCCACCAGCGCTTCGTCGAGTTGCTCGTAAGTGAGTCCGATCTCGTCTTCGTCAGTCTGGCCCTGCCAGAGCCCGGCGGAGGGCGGACGGTCGATCACACTCTGCGGCACACCGATCTCGCGCGCCACTGCCCGCACCTCGAACTTGTAGAGATCGATGATCGGGAAAAGGTCGACGCCGCCGTCACCATATTTGGTGAAGTAGCCGATCGACGCCTCACTCTTGTTTCCGGTGCCGATCACGACGCCCTTGACGAGGTTGGCCACGTAATAAAGCGTGGTCATCCGGAGCCGGGGCCGCACGTTGGCCTTCGCCAGGTTTCGGCGCGCCTCAACGTCGCCCTCGGAGCCGCCCGGCAGCACGTTGAGTGCATCGAGAGCTGCCTCGGTCGGCATCGCGGACTGAAAGGTTTGCGCCAGCGACGTGAGATCCACCGTCAGCGTTCGCACGCCAAATGCCTGCGCCACCTTGTTCGCCTGCACGGCATCGTCAGGGTTGGAGGCCGACGGCATGATCACGCCAATGACCCGCTCCTTGCCGACCGCGCGCGCTGCGAGTCCACAGACCACGGCAGAGTCGATGCCACCGCTCAGCCCCAGCACGAAGGTGTTCGCGCCGCTCTCCTCGAATCGCTGCTTCAGCCAGGCCGATACGTCGTTGGCCAGTTTGGCCGCATCCACCGTGCCAGGGGTCGCCGTCATGCTCATGCCGTTCCTGTCCTTCCTGCCGGAACTCCGATTCAGACGAATGACCTGCTAGATGTGAATCGCGTGGCCCATCGCGGCGTGGGCCGCTTCGCCGATGACTTCCGAGACCGTCGGGTGCGGGTGCACCGTCGCCGCCATTTCCTGGACGCTTGCATTCATGAATCGGGCGAGTCCAGCCTCGGCAATCAATTCGGTCGCATGCACGCCGATGATGTGAACGCCCAGTACATCGTCGGTGTCGGCATCCACCACCATCTTGGTGAAGCCGGTGGTGTCTCCCTCGATCACCGCCTTGGCATTTGGCGACATCGGGAACTTGCCGATCTTGACGTTGTAGCCGAGGTCCACCGCCTGCTTTTCGGTCAGGCCCACGGAACCAATCTCCGGCTCGCAATAGGTGCAGCTCGCAGAGTTCAGCACGTCCAGCGGCCACGGGTTGAGCCCGGCGATGTGCTCGACGGCAATGATGCCGTGATGCATGGCCGTGTGCGCCAGCAACTGCTGGCCATTCACGTCACCGATGGCGTAAATGTGCGGGACGTTGGTGCGCATCATTGAGTCGACGGGAATGTACTCTCCCTCGGTCGTGATGCCTACCGTCTCCAGCCCGATATCCTCGATGTTGCCCTGCCGGCCAGTCGCCACGAGCAGCACATCCGCCTCGATAACGGTTTCCTTGCCCTTGGCATCCTTGACCTTCATCGTCACACCCTGGTCACTGACCGTGATGTCCTCGGCCGAAGGACGAGAATCGGGGTAGACGTCCATCTTCTGGCGCTGGAATGAGCGCAGGAGCTGCTGGGAAACTTCGGCGTCTTCCTGCGGCGCGATCCGGCCGACCAGGGAGACCTTCGCGCCATACCGGTGGTAGACACTCGCCCATTCGACGCCGGTGGCGCCGCCACCGCGGACGATGATGCGTTCCGGCAGCTGCTCCAGCACCACCGCGTGGTCGCTGTTGATCACGCGCACGCCGTCGAACGGCACGCCCTTGATCGCTCGCGGTCGCGATCCGGTGTTGATGATGATGTCCTTCGCCGTCAGGTCGAACTTGTCGCCACCATCATTTGGCGTGACTTCGACGGTATTGGCGTTCTTGAGTCGTCCCCGCCCCATGAAGACCGGGATCTTGTGCTTCTTGTCAAAGAGGTACATCAGGCCTCGATACTGGCCGTCCACGACCTTGAGTGACCGGTTCAGCGCATCCTCGTAGGAGAAGTCGATGCCTTCCGGCACCTTCACGCCAAACTCTCCCGCTTTCTTGACCTCGTCGAGCACGCTGGCCGACTTGAGGAAGGCCTTCGTCGGGATACAACCGCGGTGCAGACACGTCCCTCCAAGCTTGAGCTCTTCGACGACTGCCACGTTGAGTCCGAGTTGACGCGCCCGGATCGCGGCCACGTACCCGCCCGTACCGCCGCCCAGAAGCACGAGGTCAAATGCCTGCGATGTTTGCTCTGCCGCCATCCTGCTGTGCACTCCACTTCAGTGTGTTCGCGCGAACTGATCCGAGACGCCAGTCCGTCGATTTCCTCAGCTATTATCCACCATCCCCTGCGCCCGAACAGTCACAACGACCAGTGCGCCTGGCCTGCGGCGGGCATTGGTGGTCGCCTGCAGACTGCTTCCCACCGGAATGAGTGTCTGATGGAAGGGCCGATATCACCTGCCGCTCACCACTCTCCGTCCCGCCAGGCCTGGACCATGCCATTGCGGATGCCACTCGGCACCGCGTAGAGCCCGCGGGGATTGGTCAGGTCCGCAACCGCCGCGGCAATTGCTCCGCCCGCCGGAATCATCCTGGCCCGCTCGGGTGCAATCCCGAGGTAGGCGGCAATGGCGTCTGGCTCCAGCGAGGCGATGCGATGCATCAGGTCGGGCAGGCGACCGGGCGTGAACGGGATGTCCACCTCGTCCCAGTTGGCGAGCGCGGCCAGGAACATGCCGTTCCCACCGGAGAGCACCAGCCCCGGCTCATTCACGCCGGCGAGCACGGGCGACGCCGCCAGGAAGTCGCGGGCAATCTTTCGTGCGCGATCAACCTCGGCCCCCGGCGGATATGCGGAAAACGCCTCGTCGGCGAGCACGCCCGATCCAATGTCATTCGACTCGGAAGCGACGAGCTCACGATCGTGGATTGCGATTGCCTCCGATGATCCACCACCGATATCGACGAGGACGAAATCCCCCTCCGGCGGGAACATGTGTCGCAACCCGGCCCACGTCAGTCGCGCCTCAAGGTCGCCGGAGATGACCTTGACGTCCCACTTGGTTTCGTCGGCGATGGATGTCAACAAGTCCCCACCGTTGCTGGCCCGCCGGAGGGCCGAGGTCGCCACGGCCAGGAAAACAGTGGCGCCGAGCGCCTCGGCCCGCATCTGATAGATCCTGAGGGAGCCAAGGGCACGGTCGGCGCGCTCGGGATCGATTCGTCCAGAGGTGGCGATGCCAGCACCCAGTCGCACGGTATCGGCAAAGGAGTCCACTTCGGAAAAGGACCCATCGTCTTGAAGGTCGACGATCGAGTACTTCAGCGTGTTGGTCCCCATATCGACCAGCGCAAGCCGTGTGGACATCAGTCACTCACCTTGTATGAAGCCCGTTCGAGCTTGCGTGCCGCCTTCTGCCAGTTCGGGTAACCATTCTCGCGATAGAGGTCGATCGTCTCCTGAAGAGGATAGTCCACATAACGAAGTTCTGTGCT
>JAEZJB010000425.1 GCA_023415845.1 Chloroflexota bacterium
GTGATGAGGATGGTGTTGGCAAACGCGCGGGGAATATTGGCCGAATCCCAGATATCGACGTAGTTCTGCCAGTTGGGATTGCTGACCAGGAGCGAGCCACCGGCCGTGAAGACCGACCGCTGGTCGCGCAGCGAGGTCGAGATCATCCACAGGAACGGATAGAGGCAGATGAGCATGTAGACGAGAAGCAGCAGGTACTTGAGCACGGTGCCGACACTGTGTTCCACCTGCTTGCGCGCACGGTTGGGATCGACGGCGACTTCGACATTGCGCAGGTCGAGGCCTGAGGTTTCGGTCGACATCATGCTGCTCGCTTGTCCTGCAACCGGTTAATCCACTGCTGAAAGAGCACGACCGCGAGGATGATCAACCCAAGGCCGATCGCCACCGCCGATCCGTACCCAACTTCAGGTTGTGAGGTGGCACCCGCAAGTCCGCCACCGCCAAACGAGGTGTAGCGGAACATGTAGAGCACCATGGTGGTGGTGGAAAAGCCGGGACCGCCACCGGTGAGAACGGCAAAGTAGTCGAAGACCTTGAGCGATCCGGCGAGCGAGAGGGTGACGATAACGGCAGTCAGTGGGCGAATGACTGGCACCTCAATGTGCAGGAAGCGCTGGCGGGCACTGGCGCCGTCGACCTGGGCCGCATCGTACAGCTCGCGCGGCACGGTCTGGAGTGCGGCCAGGAAGAAGACCATGTTGATGCCGAGGTCGTGCCAGATGGCAATGGCGGTGACGGTCCAGAAGGCCGTCGCGCGCTCACCAAGGAACGCTATCGGCCGGTCGATGAGGCCAAGCTCGATGAGGAAGGTATTGAACGGAGCGCCGGGCAAGGGAGAGAAGAAGAACGTGAACGCCAGGGAAACGACGGCAATGCTGGTGATGACCGGAATGAAGCCGATTGTTCGAAATACCACCACACCCCGGATTCCGGAATTGAGCACCACGGCAATAATGAGGGCCAAAGGCAATTCGACCACGATCTTGATCAGGGCGTAAAGAATCGTGTTCCAGACTGCCTGCCACCACAGCGAATCACTGAGGAGTCGTGAGTAGTTGTCGAGCCCAATGAACTGGGCATCCAGCACGCTCTGGATCCCATTCCACTTCAAGAGGGACGTGTAGAGCACATAGCCAACCGGAAATGCCATGAAGACAAGGAACAGGACAATGGTGGGAACACACATGAGGTAGGCGGCGCCATGTCGCTGCCAGAACGACTTGCCGCGCGTGCTACTGGCCACCGCGGGCAGGTCGGAAACGGGCTTGGTGGTCATGGATGTTGAGGAAGCCATGATGCGTCCATCCAGGAGTTGGACCGCAGGCGGACCGGCGAGGTGCATCCCTGCGACCCAGTTGCGGAACCCGGGGAATTGGGACGTCCGGAACCGGCAGGGAGCCGGCCCCGGACGAAGGAGCTACGCACTACCCTGGTCAGGCAGCGGGAGATGCTTCCGGCGTTGCTCCACCACTGCTCGAAGCGGTCCAGGTCATGCCGTTCCAGTCAGGAACGAGGAACTGGTCGGGATCGAGTGAGCCATCGTCAATGGCAGCCTGGTAGATGTCGTTGTAGCGCGTGGTCGCCTCGGTGAGCTGCGCATCCATCGACCCAGGATCGTCGAAGATCATCTGGAGGGTGGTGACACTGTCTGGCGTCACCGTCGGCAGTTCGGGCTCGGGCGGCGGGATGACGTCGTTGTCGGTCGGAGCGAGGTTGGAAATACCCCGAACGTCGGACTCGCCGGTATTGGCGGCGGCGACCCCCATCACGCCCATGCCGAGTTCGTACATCTCGGTCATGATGGGCACCGAGTACAGCCACTTGAGGAATTCCCAGGCAGCCTCCTGGTTCTGGCTTTGGGAGGAGATGGTGTAGCGATCGCCGATGTACTGGCGAATCCGTCCCTTCTGCCCACTGTCCGGGAACGGCAGGTAGGCGGTTTCCCAGTCTTCGGTGGACTCGAACTGGTCGTTGAACACCCCGGGGTTCCAGGAACCACCGATGATGATGCCGGCCATGCCGATCGAGAACTGCTGGCGAGCGTCATCGTCGGTCAACGTGTGCGCACCCGGGAAGAGCGACCCGTCATCGTTCATGCCGAGGATCATGTCCATGGCTTCCTTGAAGCCATCCTGGTCGAAGTTGTATTCGCCGGTGTTCCACTCGAACGGATAGGCGCCGCCACCGCCACCCAGGCGCAGGACATTCATGTCCCAGACCCATGGGTACTTGTCGCCGAAGATGAAGCCGTAGGCACCGGTTCCGGCGTCGGTAATCGCCTTGGCATGCTCGCGAAGCTCGGTGTAGGTGGTTGCCGGAGCATTCGGATCGAGCCCGGCCGCCTCATAGAGGCGCTTGTTGTAGTACATGCGGAGGGTTTGGGCATACATGGGGAGACCGTAAATTTCCCCGCCATAGATGCCCTGGTTCTCGAGGAATGCGCCGGGAATAAAGGAATCGAAGAGTTCAGGATCGTTGTGGAGCAGATCGCTCATGCCGATCGACCAACCGGCTTCGGCCTGCTGCCGAGGCTGGTTCATGTTGAACATGTCGGGGGGATTGCCGGACTCGAACGCCAACTTGAGCTGATCTGGATACTCATCGGCGAAGATCTGCATCTCCACCTTGACGCCAGTTTCGTCGAAGTACCGAGCGAAGAGGTTTTCCTTGACGACCCGGTCGTGTCGCTGATTGGACATCCAGGTGAGGGTGACGTCCTGCGCGCTGGCCTTGCGAATATTGATGACGGGGGCGCCGGCGAAGGAGAGGCCGACGGTTGTCACCGCTGCGGCCTTGAACGCGCTGCGTCGAGTAAACCTACGGGACATGGGAATCCTCCTGAAAAGAGAGCGACTCGTCCACGTGCCTCAGACAACGGAGCATTGCGCACTACCCCGCAGACCCGAGACCTATTCGATTTCCTGGCAAGCCAGAACCGATGTGCCCATTGTGGAAGCGCTCCCACGGTTCGTCAAGTCCCTATCGTGCAGAATGAACGGCGAAGTTGGGCGAAGACCATGGAAATTCACGTAAATCAGGAGAATTCCGGTGGCGATCGAGATCACAGAGCCGATGTACATCGTGAATGTGGAAGTGGTTGTCTGGCACGAGGGCCGATACCTGGCGATCACCCGCGCAGCGACCGAGGCGGTGGGAGCCGGAGACGCCTCATTTCCTGGTGGCAAGGTTGACCTCAACCTCGCCGCTATTGACGTGCTGGAAGAAACGGCTCGCCGAGAGGTTTGGGAGGAGGTCGGCCTGTCCCTAATCGACCCAGTGCTCTACGTGGAGTCCCACACCTTCGGCACTGAGTCGTTTCCGGTGCTGGACGTGGTGATGCTGGCGAGAATCGAGCCGGGAAGCCCCGTGGCTTCTCCCCAAGAGGTGGAGCGGGCGGAATGGCTCACCTTCGAAGCGATGATGTCCCATCCACAGGTACAGGCATGGACGCGGGCAAGCCTGGTCAAGGCCGACATCCTGCGGCAGAAGATGGGTTGGTAGCCGTCGGGATTCAGACAATCAGGGCACCCGCTTCTGGTCATGGAAGCACGTGCCCTGAGATCGAATCGCGGTAGTGGAGAACGGAATCAGGCCTGCGGAGCCGGTTCGAAGCCACGGCAGCCGCTGATAGGCGACACCTTGAGCCCGACTTCCATATTGGCTGGCAGACCACAGGGTTCCACCAGATCGTCGGGAGCTTCCCCCTTGAGGCGAATCTGAATCAACTTCGGTTCTTCAGCCTTGTCGTTTTCGCCGAAGTGCAGGCACATGCCGCACTGTCCCTGTTGAACCTGAAGCATCTGGTCACCTCCTGTGCGCCTTGATTGATCCATGCACGTTACCGGATAACCGATAAGCACCGACAGGCTATCGAATGTTTCCCGCTATTGCAATACCCCAAAATATCCAACTACTTCGATAAGATTTTGCATCATTTCCTATTGTCCTGGTTAGAATTATTCACCAGATGCCCGATGGTCACGTATCATTTCAGCATCGGATGGTGCCGTTCACCGCCTGCCACTTCCACCTGACGCGGACTCACCCTTTCATGCAACCACTTCGGATGATTAGCCAGCACATTCGGCTGCAGGCGACGGCAGGCAACCACGACGCACGGGTCGAAGAGCGGCTGGACGCCATCGACCATCCGATGGAACCAGTGGACCCCGAGCCAACGCCAATCTATATCAGCCAGCGGATGCGGCTGGTCATCATTGCGGCGGCCGTGCTGGCGGTGATCTGGTTGTTCTCGCTGGCACCCAGCGTCCTGCGGCTGCTCCTGATCGGCTCGACCGTGGCCCTGGTGCTGTCTTTCCCGGTTCGATTACTGGAACGGTGGGTACCGCGGAATGTGGCGATTCTCACCGTGGTGGGTTCGACCGTGACGTTCGCGGTGATCGGACTAAGCCTGCTGATCCCGTACGGCATCAGCGAAATCTCGCACTTCGTCCAACAGTTACCGGCGATCAGTGACACCGTCGAGACCGAACTGCGCAACACGCTGATGGCAATGTACCGGCGAGGCTGGATCGATCGGCACCCGGACATCGTGATCGAGGACGCCCAGGGCACCCTGCTCAACCGCGGGGAAGTGATCATTGAGCAACTCCTGAACAATGCGGTCGCGGCGCTGACCAGGTCGTTCTCGATTGCCATCACCACGTTTGGTGTGATTTTCGTCGCGACCTATCTCCTGATCGATATCCCAAAGTTCAAAACCAAGTTCGTCTATTCGTTTTCACCGGCCTATCGGCGAGACGCCACACAGTTGTGGGCCACCATAGGCGATTCGCTCTCACGATATCTCGGCGGACTCCTGATCTCGATCCTGATCCAGGGCGGCCTGGCGACGATTGCGCTGTATGCCCTTGGCATTCCGTACGCGATCGTGCTCGGCGTATGGATGTCGCTGACGGCGATCCTGCCGTATGTGGGGGCATTCCTCGGTGCGATTCCGGCGATCCTGGTTGCCCTGACCATCTCCTGGGAAATGGCGGTGCTCGTGGCACTGGTGTATGTCGCGATCAACCAGATCGAAGGCAACCTCATCACACCTCGCATTCAGGGGACGGCGGTGCGGGTGCATCCGCTCCTGATTTTCGTGGCCGTGATTGGCGGCTCCCAGATTGCGGGCCCGCTCGGCGCGATCCTGGCCGTGCCGACACTGGCGGTGGTGCGGGTGCTGGTGGAGTTCCTGTGGGTGCGGCTGCAGGTACCCGAGTCACTTTCCAGCGACACGGTTTTGGTGGCACTGGGAGGAGATGATGGTGACGACTTCACCTTTTCCAAACGAGATCTCGATGGGGAGACCACCGTCGAGGTGCAGACACCGGCGCAAGGTGACGTGCAGGTATCGGTCGACCGGGAACCCGGCCCAGCGACACCCGACGATCATGCGATAGCCACGCCGTTCCGCCGCCGCCCATCGGTGAAGCGACGAACCGCTCCTCGCCGACATCGGGCACCCGCGACACAAGCATAGTGGCGAAGACGGTCGGACTCAGACGTGGAGAACGACCCAGCCTTTCTCCACCGACACCTCGAACGTCTCGACCGACTCATCGTCGTCGAGAGCCGATTCGACAGTCACGTCGTATGCCTTCACCCGCATGCGGTGGGGATTGAAGATGGACCGGCCCGTGAGAATGTCGAACTCCCAGCCATGCCAGGGGCAGCGAAGGATCTCGCCTTCACGAGACCAGACGTATTCTCCTGGTTTGCTCGGCATCGTCATCCCCTTGATCGCGCCGAGGCAGAGCGGGGCCGCCTGGTGGGGGCAACTATTGCGCAGCGCATAGAACGTTCCGCCCACATTGAAGACACCAATCGAGCGGCCTTCGGCCTCGATGATGCGTCGTTCGCCGGGAGGAATCTCCCCGACGCGCGCCACCAGATGACGCCCCATGCTCAGTTGCCCCCTCGAGGTGCTGCGGGCAACCCATACCACTCGCGCGCGTTGGTGGAAAAGATGCGTTCATGGAGGTCAGCAGGAAGCCTGGGGAAGGCATGGGTTGGCGAGTCGAAGTCCCAATGCGGATAGTCACTGGCAAACATCAGGATATGCCGGGCATCCATCATTTCCAGTACCTGGAGGAGATGCTGCGGATTGTCCGGGTTCTCGATGGGCTGGCTGGAAATGCGGACATGGTCGCGGAGATAAGCCGAGGGTGCCTTTGTCAGCCACTGTACCTCAGACCGAAGCGCCTTCCACTCGGCGTCGAGTCGCCATATCAATGCCGGCAACCAGGCGACACCACCCTCGGTGAGCGTGATTCCGAGACCCGGGAAACGCTCGAAGATCCCCTCGGTCAGGATGCTGACCAGGTGGGCCTGGAAACTCAAGGAAAGCGTGGTGTGCCACTCGATGTAGTGGGTGGGATAGCCGGGGGAGGGTTGGACGTTGATTCCCATACCGTCAGTGCCCGGATGCACGGCGAAACGGAAGCCATGACGCTGGCAGGCCTCGTAGATGGGATGGTATTGCCGCTGACCGAAGGGCGCGCGGGCACCGGAATCGGTCATGACCTGCACGAAGTGCGGATGTCCCGCCCACCGCTCAATCTCGCGGGCGGCCGCGAGGGGGTCGTGATGATTGATGGTGATGGAGCCCTTGAACACCCCGTCCGGATTGTTCTGGTCAAGCCAGCGATCGGCGAGCCAGTCGTTGTAGGCAGCGGCGACCGCGTTCCCCATGTCCGGATTGGGATGAACATTGCAGAAGGCCCGAGGAAGCAGAATGGCATAGGCGACGCCAAACTCGTCGATCAGCTGCTTGCGCAGGAAGTCGGGATCGGACCCGGCCGGGCCACCACCGGGCGGCACGCTGTCGAGGCGGGAACCATGAACGGGATTGCCATAGAAGCCACGGCCCCCTCCGCCAAAGCGATCACGCCAGGGCATGGGCAGGTAAGCGCGGATCTCCTCCGGGTTTGCAGGCATGGGA
>JAEZJB010000433.1 GCA_023415845.1 Chloroflexota bacterium
CATCCCGGCCGATGGCGCCGCGCTGGCTCTGCAACGTGCACGAGTCGTTGCTGGCGACGCTGAATGCTGATGCCGTGCTGGTGCAGCACGGCATGCAGGTGCACCAGACGGTGGCCGATGCGATAGGAGCTTTTGCCCCTGGTGACAGTGGGTCGCCTGGGCTTCCCGGAAATGAAAGTGCCAGATAAAATCCGCAGAGGTCAAAGATGACATGAAATGGTCAGGGCTCGGAGGTAGATGCAGTGCATATGGCATTTTTGCTCGCTCGACACCGTGAAGACCCGTGCTAGGGTGGGCGCCACAGTCGGTACCACGAATCGCTCGACCAGCTTCAAGGGGATGGCACAGGAGTAACGGACATTTCTCATCGATCTGTTTGACACCGTACCTGGAGGGATCCGATGAATGCAGCGTCTCGTGCACTTCGTGTTTGGGAGGATGCGTGTAACTCGAATCCCATCCTGGGGTTTGTCGATGAGGTGCTCCGCGGCTGCGGTCAGGTGATGTTCCAGAACAGTCCCATCACGGGGTTGTTCTTCTTTGCTGGCCTGTTCGTGGGCGGCCTGGAGTTCGGACTGTATGGCGTGTTTGGAACCGCCGTGTCCACTGCCACCGCGCGCTGGCTGGGCGTACCGGCGAGCCTGACCAAAGTGGGGCTCTATGGCTACAACGGCACCCTGGTGGGGGTGGGACTCGCGTTTTACCTACAGGACAGCGTGCTGCTGGCCTTCTACGTGCTGATCGCGAGCATCACGGTCACCATCGTCACCGCCGCGATCGGGAATGTCGTGAGTCAATGGCAACTGCCGGCGCTGACTGGCCCGTTCGTGGTGACCACGTGGATCTTTGCGCTCGGGCTTTACGGATTCAATCGGCTCGAAGGTACCGCGGTCTCCCAGGCGCCGGTGCTGCCCGCCGCGGCCACCGGAGCGCGGGCCAGCCTGGACTTCCGTGACATTCTCGATGGGTTCTTCCTGGGGCCGGCCGAGGTGTTCTTCCAGGGCAAGGTCATCATCGGGGTGCTGTTCCTGATTGGCATCCTCTGCAGCAGCCATATCGACTTCAGCATGGCCGTGATTGGGAGCCTGGTGGGGCTCGGGACCGGATGGGTGCTGGGCATGGATGCCAGCACACTCTCGGCGGGCCTGGCCGGGTTCAACGCTGTGCTGACCATGATGGCGCTGGGTGGTCTCTTCTACGTCCTTGACCTCAACAGTTTTCTGCTGGCGATCCTCGCATCGATTGGATCAGTGGTGATCTTCGTTGCGGTGGACACGATGGTGGCCCCCTACGGCGCCCATGCCTATACCGGGCCCTTTGTGCTGGTCACCTGGATTTTCATTGCCGCCAAGCCCTTCCTGCACCGACTCAAGGCCGTGCCGCCAGCCGATGCAACCACTCCGGAAGGAAACATCAACCTGTACAGGATCAAGGGGCATTGGTGGGATCGTATCTCGGAGTCGTAGTGCGGAACGAGTCGGAGAGACAGGAGGACACGCACTTGCATGATGACCGGCCTGAGGTTCAGCCAGGCGAGTTCGCTCGAAGGAAGGCAGGAGTGACGCTGTGAATCTAGCACCGAAGGAAATTGACAAGCTGCTCGTCTATGTCGTGGCCGATCTGGCGCGGAAGCGCATGGATCGCGGGACGAAACTCAATTACTCCGAAGCCGTGGCATTGGTCACCGAGGCCATTCTGGAAGGGGCGCGGGACGGAAAGTCCGTTCCTGACTGCATGGAGATCGGAACCAAGGTGCTCACGCGTGACAAGGTGATGCACGGCGTGCCGGAAATGATGCCCCTCATCCAGGTCGAAGCGACGTTCCCGGATGGGACCAAGCTCGTGTCCTGTCACCAGCCGATCGCCTGATCCATTCCCTGGAGAAAGGATGTCCCAGACATGGTTACCTCTCCCGGACCCAACGACCTTCCCGGACAGCTGTATTTCGCCGACGGCGACATCGAGATCAACGCCGGTCGTCGCACCGTTACCCTGACCGTCCGCAACACGGGCGATCGCGCGTCCCAGATTGGTTCGCACTTTCACTTCTTCGAAGTCAACCGCGCGCTTGACTTCGATCGCCCGCAGGCGCTGGGGATGCGACTCAATATCCCTGCTGGCACCTCGGTGCGGTTTGAGCCTGGCCAGGAGCGGCAGGTGGAGCTGGTGCAATATGCGGGCACCCAGCGAGCGGTTGGTTTCAATGCCCTGACGATGGGCTCGACCACCGCCAAGTGGCCAGCCAAGGCGGCGATCGATCGGATGCATGCCAACGGCTTCCTCAGCACTCCGGAAGACACCATGGAGGCGGGCGCCAAGGAGGCAGAGGCCGAGTACGAGAAGGAGTCGAAGGAAGCGGCAGCGGCCCGAGCCGCCGATGCCAAGGCAACCGACGCATCAGCGAACGCCAAGAAGTCGCAGAAGGGGGGCAACTAGATGCCTTCGATACCTCGCAGCCAATACGCTGATTACGTTGGACCTACCGCTGGTGACAAATTTCGACTTGCGGACACCAACCTGATCGCCGAAATCGAGAAGGACTACACCGTTTACGGTGACGAGAACATCTACGGTGGCGGCAAGACCGCCCGTGATGGCATGGGCCTGATGCCGGGAGCAACCCAGGAAGCCGGGGCGCTCGACCTGGTGATTACGAACGTGATCATCATCGATGCGAAACAGGGCATCGTGAAGGCAGACATCGGCATCCGCAACGGGAAGATCGCCGGGATCGGCAAGTCCGGGAATCCATTGGTGATGGCTGGCGTCGACCCCCACATGGTGACGAGTGCCAGCACCGAAGTCATCTCGGGTGAAGGACAGATTGCCACCGCCGGCGGCACCGATGCCCACGTCCACATGATTTCGCCCCAACAGGCATTTGCCGCCATTTCCAACGGCATCACCACGCAGGTTGGTGGTGGCACAGGCCCAACCGATGGCACCAACGGCACCACCTGTACCCCTGGGCCATGGAACATCCAGCGCATGCTTTCGGCCTACGAGCAGATGCCGGTCAATGTCCTGCTGCTGGCCAAAGGCAACTCCTCCCTGCCGCACAACCTGCGCGAACAGGTGGAGGCAGGCGCCGGGGGCCTGAAGGTTCACGAGGACCACGGGACCACCCCGGCCGTAATCGATTGTTCGCTGCAGGTGGCAGACGAATATGACATCCAGGTGGCGATCCACACCGACTCACTCAACGAGTCGGGCTACGTCGAGGACACCATCTCCGCCATCAATGGCCGCACCATTCACACCTATCACACGGAAGGTGCGGGTGGTGGTCACGCGCCAGACATCATCAAGGTCGCTTCGCTGCCGAACGTTCTGCCGTCGTCCACCAACCCGACGTTGCCCTACACCGTCAACTCGGTGGCCGAGCTGTTGGACATGGTGATGGTCTGTCATCACCTCAACCCGAAGGTGCCGGAAGACGTCTCCTTCGCCGAGAGTCGGGTACGGGCCGAGACCATTTCGGCGGAAACCGTGCTGCACGACATGGGCGTACTCTCGATCGTGTCGTCGGACTCCCAGGCGATGGGCCGGACCGGTGAGAACTTCACCCGCGCATTCCAGATTGCCCATCATGCCAAGGAAATGCGGGGGAAATTGCCGGAAGACTCGGATGACAACGACAACTTCCGGATCAAGCGGTTCATCTCCAAGGTGACCCTCAACCCGGCGATTGCCCATGGCTATTCGCATGTGCTGGGCTCGCTGGAAGTGGGCAAGATGGCCGACATCGTGGTCTGGCCGATCTGGTCGTTCGGAGCCAAGCCCCGGCTGGTCGTCAAGGGTGGCATGGTCTCGTGGTCGCAAATGGGTGACCCGAACGCCTCGCTGCCAACGCCGCAGCCGGTCTATTACCGCCCGATGTTTGGCACGCTGGGCAAGGCGCAGCAGCAGACTCGCGTCAATCTGATGTCGCAGCAGGCAATCGATCTCGGGGTGCCGGAGAAGCTGGGGCTCGAGTCGCCATGTATGGCGGTCAAGCGTTGCCGCGATGTGACCAAGCAGGACATGGTCTACAACGACGTCACGCCAGAGATCGAGGTGGATCCGGAAACCTTCCGGGTGACCGTGAATGGTGAATGGGCGCACATCGATCCCGCCGAGAGCCTGCCCCTCACCCAGTTGTTCTATCTGGTCCAGGTGCAGTGGGGGCGGCAGCCACAGCGAGGTGACTGCCGCCCCTCGGCACAACCGGCCGCGCGGTAACGGGATCCGGACGAGGTCAGATGGGGATGGGTACTCATGCGGGAACCAACAAGGTGATGGACCGGGACCAGGTGCTGGCCACCGTGACACCGCTGCTGACCAGCCTGCAACTGGCTGACTCGTTCTTCCCGAGCGGGGCGTACACCCTCTCGCACGGAATCGAGTCCTACGCCCAGGCAGGGGAACTCGATCCAACGGCGCTCTATCACATCACGGCGGGTCTCTTGCGGCACAGTGCCGGGGAGTCCGATGCAATCGGGTTGGTACTGACCATGCGGGCCGCGCGCGAGCGTGACCTCGACACGGTCGCGCAGATCGATCGCCGCCTGACGGCAGTGAAAGTCGCGCGCGAGCCACGTCAGGCCTCGGTGCGGCTCGGGCGCCAGGTGTTGCTGCTCAATCGGGACGTGTTCGATGACACCCTCTCGGGTGACTACCTCAAGCTTGTGCGGTCGGAGCAACTGCCCGGAAACCAGGCGGTTGCCCTCGGGTTGCTGAAGGCTCACCTGGACGTTCCCGAAGATGAAGCGGTGGCGGGCGAACTCTATACCTACGCGGCCAGTTGCGTGGGGTCGGCCCTGCGGATGTCGGAGATCGATCACCGGGAAATGCAGCGACTGCTGCACTTGCTGCGACCGGTCATTGCGGAGGTGACGGCCGACGTGCTGGACAGGAGACTGGCCGACATTGGCGGCTCGGTGCCGTATGCCGAGGTGATGTCGATGCGGCACGAAGAGGCGGCCGCGCGACTGTTTGTGAGTTAGGTGATGGGGCGGGGGGAGCGGAACAGTGGTCCGTTCCCCCCGCTCCGTCAGTCGAGCGGATTCATGCGGAGTTCCGACCGCTTCCCGAGGGGGAACCTGGGTCGGGCTGGCAAGAGAGGACGGAAGCCAATGGCCACGGAAGTCGAGAAGCGCACGGCATTCAGGGTTGGGGTGGGCGGCCCGGTGGGATCAGGCAAGACGGCGCTGATCGAAGCGCTGGTTCCCCTCGCGATGAAGCGCGGGTATTCGCCAGTGGTGATCACCAACGACATTTACACGCAGCTCGATGCCGAGCACGTGCGGTCGTCGCTCAATGGCGTGCTCGATTCGGCGCGCGTGACCGGAGTGGAAACCGGGTCCTGCCCGCACTCCGCCGTGCGCGACGACCCGACGATGAACATCGCGGCGATGGAGGAAATGCTGGAGAAGTTTCCGGACGCCGATCTGGTGTTTCTCGAAAGCGGTGGTGACAACCTCACCCTGACCTTCAGCCCGACCCTGGTCGATTCCTACATCTTCGTGCTCGATGTGGCGCAGGGTGACGACATTCCCCGCAAGAAGGGGCCGGCCATTACGCATTCCGACCTGCTGGTGATCAACAAGATCGACCTTGCCCCCTATGTGCGGGCCGACCTCGAGGTGATGAAACAGGGAGCAGCGGATGCCCGGCCGGATGGCGCCCCCTGGCTGATGACGAATTGCATGACCGGGCAGGGGCTGGAAGAGGTGCTGGACGTGCTTGAGGAAATGAACGCCAACCGTGAGGACAATGCGGAGAAGCGGCGAATCAAGCTCGATGAGATTCCGCCGCACTCGCACAGCCACTCCCACGATCATGATCATCATCACGGCCATGACCATCATCATGATCACAGTCACGCACATTCGCACTAGGCAGGCGGGATTTTGCCTGCGACACCCTGGTTCCGGAACGGCACGAGGCGGCCGTTCCGGAACATGCACTTCACGCACATGAGCGAAAGGCGCTGACGGGAGCCCTATGGCAGATACGCTCCTTCCCACTGAGCGACATGATCCTTCGCGGCTGATGCCGGTTGACCTGCCCCGGGAATTTCGTGCCTTCGCCGAGGAGAAGGTCACCATTCTGGGGGCGGGCGCGCCCGGCAAGATTGGCCTGCTCGAACTCGAGTTTGCGAAGGTCAACGGCAAGACGCGGATGGTGCACCATTACTACCGGTCGCCCCTCCAGTTTTTTCAGCCCCTCTATTACGATCCTGCCCGGCCCGACATGCCGACCATCATCTTCATGCAGAACGGTGGGGGCATGCTGCAGGGTGACCGCTACCGGATCGACATCACCTGCCACGAAGGGGCGGCGGCCCATGTGACCACCCAGTCGGCCGGCAAGCTCTACAAGTGCGAGGAAAACTACGTCTCGCAGATTGTGGACATGACCGCCGAGGCCGGCAGCCTGATCGAGTTCCTGCCCGACTACACCATTCCCTACCGCCAGTCGCGATTCTTCCAGCGCACCAGCCTGCACCTCGATCCCACGGCGACGGTGATTGTGGGGGATGTGATCACGCCGGGCCGGACAGCCCATGGTGAATATCACGAGTACGAGATTTTCCTGGCGCAGATGGATGCGTTCGACCTGGACGGGAACCTGCTGGTGGCAGACACGATCAAGCTGCAGCCCACCCGGTTTTCGCCCCGGAACCCGGCGCTGCTCGGACGGTACGACGTCTTCGGGGTGCTCTACGTCTTCACTCGCCAGGTTCCACCAGCAGACCTGGTCGGCACCCTTCGCTCGGCACTGGCCCCGATGTCGCGGACGGTCTGCGGCGTGAGCGAACTGCCGAATGGCGCGGGAGTTTCGGTGCGGATCCTGGGTGATACCGGCGCCACCGTCGAGCAGGCGCGATTCGTGGCCTGGAATGCCGCGCGCCAGGCACTGTTCGGTGTTCCGGCACCCAATATGCGTAAAGCCTGAGGGAAGTGCCGGGGTAAGCGCGCCCGGTAGGGAGGTGCAGGATGGCAGACCTCGAGCGCTTGCTCCGGGACATGGGGGACCACGAATGGGTGCGGATAGCCGCGGTCATCGTGGGCTTCCTGCTGATTGTCGTTTCCTTCTTCTGGTCGCTGCGCATCCTGATGGTGCAGGGAACCGATCCGCCACGTGTCGCACGCCTGATTTTTCGGGGGATGCGGAACCTGCTGCTGATTGCCGGGGCAGTGGCTGGCCGAAAGAACAGCGCCTATCGGCGCATGGTCTGGCAGTTTTATGTGCCGCTCAGCCTGCTGGCCATCATCGTCGCCTCACTCATTCAGACACTGATCGGGTTCACCATGATGTTCTGGGGGGCGGCCAGGAACGACTGGTTGACCTCGTTCCAGAACAGCTATTCGTCACTCTCCACGCTTGGTGTGGCCGGTATACCGGACACGGTCTGGCAGTCCAATTTTTCGCTCGTCGAGTCGCTGACCGGTCCGATTCTGGTTGCCTTGCTGATCACCTATTTCACCACCATCAATCAGACGTTCGATGACCGCACTTCGCAACTGCGCGAAATGGACCAGCGCCTGGCCAAGGCGGACAACGGACCGGCGCTGCTCGAGCAGACTGCCGAGGAGCATGGCGGTGATCTCGGCTCGCTCCACCAGATCTGGACTGAGTGGGGAGCCGAATTCAAGCGGATCGACGAGAACTACCAGTCAGTCTCCGGATATCTCATCATTTTTGCTCCCCGGCTGCGCACCCATTGGGCGCATGGGGCGATGACCGTGCTGGATGCGGCCAATTTGCGCAACACCGTGCTGGACATGCCGACCGACCACAAGGCCGAATTGTGCCTGCAGACCGGAATCAAGGCGCTCTCGGAAGCCACCGAGCATTTCCGGCATCACCTGCTGCGCTTTCGGTATGACAAGCAACAGGCCGACGTGACGCGAGAGCAGTTCGATAGCGCGATGAAGGAACTGGACACGGCGGGCCTGCGGTTGGTCAAGGACCTTGATACGGCCTGGACACAATTCAGCACCAATCGGAGACTCTATGAGAAACCAGTGACCGATCTCTGCGATATGGTGTATATCCGAGTATCTTCGTGGTCGGATGAACCAAGCGTGCGTCATGGCGTGTTGCCGCACATCGAACTCTTCGGGGGAGGGCATCATTGGAGGAGTTGATCCGGTTCGCCTGTGCTCTGGTGGGCCTGGTCATGGTGGTGGGCATCTTCTATTGGGCGATGCAGGTGCTGATGGTGCCGGGGGCTCCGATGTCCCCGGGGGTGCGCCTTGTCTTTCGCAGCGTACGGAACCTGATGCGGTTGGCCGGGCAGACGATGCGGGTCGACCAGCGCCGGCGGCAGCTCTGGGCGCTCTACGTGCCGATCAGCCTGCTGGCCGTGATTGCCACGACGCTGGCCATCACTCTGCTCGGCTACACCCTGATTTTCTACGGCATCTCCAACGACTCACTCCATGTCTCCTACGTCAACAGCGTGTCGTCGCTATCGGTGCTGGGATTTGGCGGCGAGCCATCGACCCTGCTGCAGACGACGCTCGCGCTGGCGGAGGCGTTTACCGGCCCGATCATCGTGGCCCTGCTGATTGCCTACCTGGCCACCATGAACTCGTCGTTTACCCAGCAACAGCGTCGCCTGGAGAAGATGGATGACGCCCTGGGTGGCGTCGACAGCGGTCCGGAGTTGCTGATACAGAAGGCCGAGAATAATGGGCTGGCCGATCTGCCCGCGATCTGGAAGGCATGGGGCGACGAATTCTCGACCTTTGCCGCGCATTCCGACAGCGTGCAGGCCTACCTGCTGCTGTTTGCGCCGAGCATGCATACCCACTGGGTGACCGATGCGCTCACCGTGCTCGATTCGGCGAATTTCTGGAACAACGTGGTGGATCAACCGGCAGATGCCGACGCCGCAGCCTGTTTGGTGAACGGATCCGAGGCGATCACGCAAGCCGTCAACACTTTCCACCATCACGTGATCACGTTTCGGCACGACCTGAGCGTGATGGAGGTTACCCCCGACCAGTTCCAGCATGCGTGTGGAGACCTGACGGCCGCCGGGGTGAAGCTCAAGCCTGACCGTGATGCCGCGTGGACGGCATTCAGGACCCAGCGAGCGACGTATGGGCAGGCGGTGCACAAGCTGGCCGAGATGATGGACGCCCCGATCGAACTGTGGTGAGCGGTGATGCCGGCCCGGTGTGCCAGAGCCCCCGGGTCGTGAATCGGTACCGGTGAGCCGGCGGGGATGGTGCTGGATTCGCGCCCAGTTCCCGGCAGTTGTTGGGGAAAGAACGCCCCCGATCGCGTGACATCGTGACGGGGTGTGGGGGCGACAAAGGGAAGGACCCGGAAGCCAGGCTTCCGGGTCCTTCCCTTTGTGTGAGCAGATGGGGAGTGTCAGCAGGTTACCAGTGAATGATCACCGGGGTGCCGACCGGGGTGATGTCGTAGAGCCAGGCCGCGAGATCGACCGGAACGTTGATGCACCCGTGGCTCATGACCGAGCCGAAGTTGTTGTGCCAGTAGGCGCCGTGGATGGCATGTCCAACGTCGGTGAAGTACATCACCGAGGGAACGTCGGGCACGTTGTAATACTCACCACCGAGCACGCCTTCCATGGTTTGCGTGCCGTTCTTCAGCTGGATGTAGAACGTACCGGTTGGTGTGTCGAAGCCGGGGCGGCCAGAGGAAATGTAGGTTTCCATCACCACCGTGTTGCCCTGGTAGACGGTCATGTATTGCGAGCTGAGATTGATGTCGATGGTGATGCCACCGCCACCTGGTGTGTACGTGCCGTAGGTGCCACCCACGCCGCTCGGTTCGGGTTCCGGGGCGATAAAGAGTTCTTCGCTGTAGGTTGGGACGTCCCCCTGGGCCACCGGGGACTGGTCGAGGCCGTAGCGGTCGGCAAGCTGGCGCCCGACCGGCACCATCGAGACGTCGCCACTTTCGTTGTAGACCAGCTGGCCGCGCTCGAAGACCTGATACGTCTTGCCGCCCTGAACATACTCTTCGGTCAGCGGATTGCCGAGGTAGCCAACTTCGCCGGTGTTTTCCCAGAACTCGCGGAACCCGCCCTGCACGGTATGCCGGGTGTCTTCCACGAACCGGGCGTTTGGAGCAACCTTCGTGGCGGTAACCGGGAGCCAGGCCTTGTTGATGGCCAGCATGTCGGTGCCGGACGATTCGGTTGCGCTGGTGGAGTTCCAGCCGAGGGTGGTGCGCTGGATGCTGATCGGCCGCAGTTCTTCGCCGATCTTGCCGAAGTGGAAATGCTGGCCATTGGCATCGGCCTGGGGCCAGTACTCGAACCGGGCGTACTGGAAGTACTGCACGATATGGCCGTTTTCGAGGGTGATTTCGGGAGTGATGGGGAAGCCGTAGGAGGCCTCCTTGCCGTTATCGCGCCAGACATCAAGGAAGACCTGGTCGAGCGTCTGGCCGGTTTCTTCGATGTAGACCGTGCGCGGAGCTGACCAGGCCCCAGCCGGGGAGACGAATGGCGCGAACATGGTGAGCAGGAGGCCAAGCACCACCAACACCATGCCGAGGATCTTCACCTCCAGGCGCGGCCGTGGCAGTGGCAAGGCCACCGCGCGCGTCCGTGTCTGTAATGCAGTTCCCGACCTCATGCTTCCTACTCTCCCATCCTGCCGGTCACCCCTGGTGCCCGTCCACGCTTTGCCGAAAGATTGCCACCCCGGCAGCACTGGCGAGGTGGCAAATGGTCATCACCCACGTAAACGCACGTTTGGGAAAACCGGTTTCCTCTTCCGCGCTCACGTGTGGAACTTCTTCCCATGTAACCACGTGGGGAGAAGTGTACGTACACACTATACCTGTGAATTGTGGGGCAATCCAGCCATCACCTTTGTGATTCGATAGTTCTGGCGAGTCATGTGTCACCATGGCACAGTGTACGCGCCATAACCACGTGATGCCGAGTCGTCAGCGCCTCTTTTCGGCCGTACTGGAGAGCGGGAGGCCAGGTCGCCCCACGAGTGCAAGGGCTAGCCGAAGGAGACGAATCCGTCTCGGTCGAGCGCAGCCAGCATGTCGGCTCCACGCTTCGCCACTCGTCGGAATCGCGCCGCGTCAAGCCAGGACTCGTCGATTTCTCCACGTTGCCACTGACCAAGCTCTGCCCGCGTCCGCGCACGTGCTTCCAATGTTGTGTCGCCTGGAGTGAATGCCCATGCCAGCAAGTCGGACAGCGGCGCTTCCAGCCGGGCGCGGGAGCCGGTGAACTTGGGCAGCACCTTCATTAGTACCGCCTCGTCGAAGGCAGCTTCCAGCGGCTGCATGGCATTGGCCTCGTTGTTCGCCAGGTATTGGACGATTTCGTCGAAGACCCGATAACCAAAGTGCATTCGGTAGCGACTCAGGCGGTCGTTGAGCGTCTGCAACCAGGTGCGCACCACGTCATGGCGCTCGACGAAGTCGGCGATCTCGGTCTTGTCGATCCGGGCGAACCTTCCCTGGCGCGAGAAACTGGCCAGCAGCTCCCGCTTCTGGGCTTCGGACATGACGGGGCCAGAGTCGGTCTGATTCATTGCCGGTGGGTAGTGGGAGAAATCCACGTCGGTCAGCTCGATCGTGAAGGCGCGGTCGAGCACCTTGGGGCTGAAGGCATGGGTGGTGTCGTCCATGTTCACGGTGCCGATCAGGTAGAGGTTGGGTGGCAGCCTGACTTCGCGGGGCGGCACGTCGTCATCGTCGAGTGTGTCGGGATAGGTGAAGCGGAGTGGCTCGCTGGTCCAGCCCTGCTGGTCGCGGCCGGATTCGATCACGCTCAGCAGATCGGCGAAGTAGTACTCGACGTGGGCCAGGTTCATTTCGTCGAGGATGACGAACCAGGCGATCCGGTCTTCTTCCGGACCCCTGTAGTTCTCGGCTGCCTGGAGAATAAACGTGAGGAAGTCGCTCCATTCATAGGAGGCGGTGAGCGGGTTGTAGTAGCCGAGCAGGCTGGTGCTGTCCCGCCAGTCTGGCCGCACTGACAGGAACAGGTGATTTGTGACAGACTCGACTTTCACTGTCTCCGCAAGTTCCAGCTCGGTGGTCAATCGTATCGATGCCAAGCGATCTCCGTCCGCGTCGAGAACAGGCTCAGCATAAAGACGCGAGTTCGGCTCGAGTTCGGCGATTGCATTGCCAACCGACCCGCGGAAATACAGTACGGTAATGCTGGATCCACCAGAGTGAGCGCGATGCTCAATACGGCCCGACCCATGAATCTCGCCCAGATTCAATTGGATTTCACGTTGTTCACCCACCGCCAGAGGCGGCAGCAAGTCCAAAGAGTTCTTTGGAAAGATGACCCGCCGGTACTTCTGCATATAAGGTTTCACTGTGAGAGGAATTCGATCGGGCTGAGTTGTCGCCAACGAGGATTCACCAATTCCATCTGGCAACAGACCAGCGAACCCAGTTGCGATCTTCGACTTGCCGGTGCCGCTGATCCCGCTGAGTACCACGAAGCCCTTCGTCTGCAGGCCGGTATAGAATGCGGCGACTTGATCGTGAGTGTAAGTGAGTCCTCTCCTCGCCAAGGCACGCTGTACTTCTGGGATAGGGTGTACTAGGTCGATCGCAGTTGGTGCTGAGGCGATAGCGCTCGATATGGGCAGTTCGCTTAAATACCCGGGTTCCGGCAAATCGACTCCGGACACCTCTTCGATCCTGTGTCGCAATGATTCCTGGTGTGATTGCCAGAGCGTCGCCTTCTTATATGGATTGGTCAGTTTGGCCAATGCGGCTTCGTGAGAATCCGCAAATGAATCGAACCCGATCGGCGAACCGTCGTCACCCAATTGGGGAAAGACTAACGAGTCATAGTCCTTCGGCACCTTCGACACTGGATTGGCATCACATTGCGCCATCACATCAAAGGGCAGGAACTCTCGACTCAGTACCCAATCGTATTTTCCCGAAGTGCTGGACCCTCCGGCGGTTACCTGCCCGACGTTGATGAGGATATTTCCGTTTGAGCGGAAAACTGCCCAGGACTCGGGCGACAGCTTGTGTGCAGCCAAGATGGTTGCGGCCATCTGACGAGCGGCGACTGGAGACGGCAAAGCAACTTCAGGATCAATCGATGTGTTCACCTTCTCTTGTACCTGCAGTTCCCTCCACTGGTCGATGTAACCGGGTTCAGGTAGGGGAGAGTCCAAGTATTCGCCTAGTAGTTCTCGAACATCGTCACGATGCCATTTCCATCGTTGATTGATGCGGAACCAAGATTCCTTTAGAGGTAACGCTGCTGCGTGTGCATCAGCCAAACCTTCCAGAAGGTGAGTAGCCTGGGCCATCGGTATACGTACACGAATATGATCCGAGTTCTCTTTGTACTGCCGAACTCGTTGGAGTTTTTGAACGGCGAGGTCTGGATTCGCTTCGAGCAATTCTCGGTGGACGATGATATCAATGCTTGATAGTTGTGGATCGTAGACTACGAAGGACTGATTACCCACAATCATGACCAACTTTTCTGCATCCTTGCCCAGCCCCCAGATCCAGTTACGATCATGTTGTTCCAATAAAGAAATTGTTCTCGCAACCTGCTGGGCGAACTTAGCGAGACCGGAATCTTCTTTCGCATCCATGTTATTCATCCAAGATCCCATCTATGGTTGAACGATGCCGACCGGCGTTTGGGCGATGGCCCCGATGCCATGTAGGTCTTCATTTGCGAGTAACTCAGCCAACGTCAGGTCGGGAATCTTTGCGCTAGTCGTTGTGCGGAACATCGAGATAGTTCCCGGGAAGAGGACGACGGCCGCCCGTACATTGGGAATGGCGTCACGGTAGGCGTGCATCTTGGTGAGATCATCGGTGGTGGCCTTCGCCTCCCCTGTAGGATTCCATTCCGTCTCCACGCTTTCAGTAACTGCCTGAATCCACTGATGACGCAGGCGGAACTTCGCATCAAGCGCCACACGTCGGCCGCAGGTTGGAACCCACAGATAGTCTGGACGGAGTGGCAGGCCGGAGTACGTCCGCTTCGTGCGGTTGTAGTGCAGGGTGCCGTGCTCGCCGAATGTCGCCGCGTAGTTGTTCGTCGGTGCGCCGAGCGAATCGAGCTGAGCAGTCAACTGGGCCTGCTCACCGGTCATTGCCGCGATCTGCTCGATCAGGTCGAACAGCACCCACAGTTCATAGAGCTGGTCAATCTGGCGCAGGGCGATGGCTGACTCGATCGCCGCGAAGAGTGGTTCCTGCGCCCGCTGGAATCGCGGCCAAAGTGCCGCCAGTTCCCGGTAACCATCCTTGCGTTGCAATACGCGGGACTGCATGGGTGGCACGGTCAGTCGCCCCAATGAGGCGAACCGGTGGTCTGTCACCAGCAACATCAGGTGTTCGCGCGATGCACGCACCGGTCGTTGCGCGTTCACCGGCAGTCCT
>JAEZJB010000449.1 GCA_023415845.1 Chloroflexota bacterium
AGCTGACTTTCAGACAGTTCGCCCGAAGATGTTGCCTCCGGCCCAAGATCGGCGGGAAGGTGAACGAGGGCAGGGAGGTGCGGTGCAAGTGGAACGATCAGGGCTCCGACCAGCGCGAGCGCACCAATCAGGAGGACGAGTGTTCTGACCGGAACATGTTGCAGGTGGGGCCTGGCCATCCCGATGGCGCAGAGGACCATGGCCACCGTTCGGCCATAGAGCGACCCGTAGAGGCTGACGATGGGGCTGGGCGCAGCCACGAGGGAGGGGTAGACGTAGCCATAGCCAAGCGCACTGACCCCCATCACCAGGAAGCCGGCGGCAACCCAACGTAACCGCTCGCGCGCCGCCTGGAACGGGACGATCAGGAGGACGAGCGCCCCGAAAACCAGACCGATGGCGAACAAGACAAGAGCACCGGTTTTGGCGCGGGAATCAAGGGCGACAAACTGGAGAGACGGGAAAAAGTAGCCCAGGGCGAGCCAGCTGGCACTCAGGCCGATGACGAGGGCGGCGAGGGGCGCTGCCGCGTGGCTGGCGGGTAGAGGACCAGTCAGCCACGCGGTTCGAGAGCGGTTGCGCTGTGGTTCGACTACCCGCTGGCCGTTGTGAAGCCGTTCCAATTACTGCTCCCCAGGCTGCCAGCCAGTGGCGTGCCGCTCCAGACTCCTGGCCCCGACCAGAAGCAGACCCATGCTCGAACATGTTTCAAAAGGTGACGATTTCACAGGCGGAAAACTGACTGGGAATCCAGGTGTCTCCGTGGCCAGGACACAATAGGTGACCGGTCTCTAAGGCGTAAACGTGCCATCGATGGCTTCGCCGATTAATTTACCTGCTCTCGGATGCTGCGACCATAGGGTGGCAAGGTGTTTTTTTGGAATGCGCGGGGGTGAGATCCAGACTCTCATTTCAAGGGGGGAGAGAACGCGGCCAGTGAGGAATTTGCCTCACTGGCCGCGTTTCGGCCGACGGGGGTCAGGCGTCAGGCTGCTGCGCCGACGCACTGATTGAAAGGAAGCGCGACATCAGTCGGCGGGCAGGGCAGCGCCGGTTCCCTCGGTGTCGGGCGCGGAGGTCGGGGCGGTGGTGCGTTTGCGCCGCCAGAGCCGACGCCGTTCGGGTTCGGACTCCAGGGTGCCCTCGGCCTGCTTTTCGGCACGCAACTCAAGGTAGTAGAGGGTCGAGGCGATGACGGCGATGGGATAGCAGACCGCGTAGACCAGTCCGGAAATGAGGCCAGCCGTTTCGATGGAGACGATCGACGTCACGAAGAAGATCGTTCCGATGATCGGGCCGGGAATACCGGAAGTGACGGCGACGAGGATGGCCATGCGGACGGTGGACCACCAGTGGTGTTTGGTCAGGCGGCGGCTCTGGTGGCGGGCCTCCATGACCGGGGCGTCGTTGAGGATGGCGGACTGGGACGACCAGAACCACTGGACGTTCTTGTAGATGGCGATGGGGATGCCAACGATGGTGAACGCCAGGAGGGTAAGGATCAGGGCGTTGAGGAGGTTGACCCGGAGCAGGACCCACCATTTCGGCAATGCCTCACGCCAGACGTCGAGCAGGTTGCCCTGTTCGCCCGAGACGAACCGTTCGGTGAGGATCATGATGATCGGGGCGACGAGGAGGGTGAGCATGAACTGCTGGAAGGTGCCGATGCCGAAGGTGGTCAGGCCGGTGGCGATGTCCGAATTGGGAGGGGCCTGTTCGTCCCAGATGTTGCGCCAGGCGATGTTGATCCAGTTGGCGATGATGGCGATGACGATGAGCCAGACCGAGACCGGGAGGTAGTGTCCCGGGTGGCGGAAATACTGCTGGAATGCGCGGGCGATCTGGTGCCGAGCCCAGAAGGCGAACCAGAGGATGGCGCCGAGGGCGACGGCGGTGATGGCGATGGTGAGCCAGGGGCTCATGGGGAAGATGGTGGCGGCGGTGCCGGCGAGGGAGGAGACGGTGCAGAAGAGGCCGGACGGGCCAGGGCCAATCGTTTCGTTGTGCGGCACGGCCAGGGAGAACTGCCGGATGTTGTCGGTCCAGCTGATCGGGGTGTCCCACTTGGTGCCGGCGTTGGGACCGAAGGGGCCGTTGAACTCCCAGGCCTGGTGCTGACCCCAGCGACCTTCGAACGTCAGCCAGGCGAGGGGGCTGTCGGGAGTGATGGAGGTGGTGTCGTTCGGGATGAGGATGACGTTGGTGGGGGTGGAAAGGGTTTCGAGTTCCGGATTGATCCGGTCGCAGCCAAAGCCGGAGCCACCAGCGCCCCAGCCGACCCAGACCGCCGCATCGTAGTAGCTGGCGTGGGACCCGGATGCCGAATAGATGTTGACGTGATTGCCGTCGCGTTGAACCTTGTCGTCGGTCCATTCGGCGCGTTCGCCGCCGCCATGCTGGGCGAATGAAATCTGGACAGGCTCGAGGTTTTGATCCAGCACTTCCTGGGCCGAATCGGCCTCGAAGTGCAGCTGGATCATCTCCCAGTCGCTCTCGTGGGTGTTGTTGAAGTCGTTGTAGACCCAGTAGAGCCAGTACTGGACGACGAGTTCGCCTGGGTGGTCGGCTTCGGTGGCGACCCGGGCATAGACCGAGGGCTCGGTGCCGAGTTCCTGGTAGCGGGCGCGCGACCATTCTTCGTAGTCGCAGCCGGGCAGGCGGGAATTGCCGGGGAAATCGAGGTAGTAGCTCTCGTCGAGCCCGTAGAGATCGGCGGCGGTGGGGGCCGTCATCACCTCGCGGGAGACGGTTTTGCCGTTCTCCTTCACTCGCTGCATGAGGCGGACATCGGGATCGCCGAGCACGACATCGACGGCGACCGGCAGGTACTGCTCACCATCGGTCGAGCAGTCAACGTCCTGGGTCTTGATGTTGAGGATGGGGGCGAATTTCCGGGCGAGTTCGAGGTCGACCGCTGTGGTGCCGGAAGGGAGGTCGGCAGCGGTAGCAGCGACCGGACTGGCCACGGGGGAAGCCACGGGCGAGGCGACCGGTGGTGTGGCGTTCTGGGCGCCAGTGTCGATCAGGGGGAAAGCGGCGAAGCCGATCATGAGGAACACGGCAACCAGCGCCACAAGCGTCGAAGATCGGCGGCGCGACAACGATACCGGGCTAGATGGCATGAGCAAACCTCGCGACGGAAACGACTGCGGTTAAGGACCCCCAAACACTCCTGATGCCATGATGGCCGAGCGCGAGCAATCTGTCACCATGGTTGCATCAATCGCGGTGACACGCTGCGCAAGACACGACGCGATGAGAGGTCGCGCCACTGTTGAAGGCGCACAAAACGATCGGGCATGCTTCGGACGAACCGTGACGTGTTGCAGGTTCCGGGGTGTGGATGTGCTCAGGAGACGAGCGCCGCGCCCTACAATGCCATCGCGTTGGCCGAGGTTCCTCGGCCAGGACAGGAACGATTGCGTAAACGTGACGGAGACGTGGTGTGACAGGCGCTGAGGGTGTGGATATCGTGCTGGAAACGGCGTTTGGTGAGATTGTGGTGCGGCTCGATGCCGCCAACGCGCCACGTACGACCGCGAACTTCCTGCACTACGTGGACGGCGGATTCTACGACGGGGGCCG
>JAEZJB010000038.1 GCA_023415845.1 Chloroflexota bacterium
GCCGACTACGTTGCCATCCTCGACGGAGTCCTGCGCGGTACGGGTGAGCCATTCATCTACCACGGCGAGTGGTTGCGGGCCGAGGATGTCTCGACCGCACCGGGCTCGATGCAGCGCCCCCGTCCGACGCTGATAGTCGGCGGCCAATCGCCGACCGTGCTGCGGGTGGCAGCCGCGCGTGCCGACGTCTGGAACACGATTGGCCCGATGATCGACGATGGGCCGGCCATCCTTGATGCCACAGCGCGCCAGAACCATCACCTCGACGCGGTGCTGACGGCCGCTGGACGCGATCCGTTGTCGCTTCGTCGCTCCTACGCCCTCTTTGGTCCATTCGATATCTGGGAGCAGGACATTTCCCTGGAAGAGGTCGTCAATGTGTTTGCCGCGATCGGCATGACAGAGTTCGTGCTTGGCCTGCCCCCGGTCGAGCGGATGGAAGAATTTGAACGACTGGCCCTGGATACGATTCCCGCCCTGCGAACCGAGAACTGACTCATCCGTTCCGGAGGCGCGACCAAGACGTCTCTCCAAGCTCGAAAGGACCTGTTGATGGGCAGCCTCGACTTTACTACCGCACTCGGCCAACGCGCTCAACATCGCCTCGCCTCCGAGCGGGTCCTGTGGTTGACGACCGTCACTGCGCGTGGAGTGCCGCAGCCGAGCCCGCTCTGGTTCCTGTGGCACGACGAGGCCGTCTGGATCTACAGCCAGCCGCATGCACCCAAGATTCGTGCCATTCGCCAGAACCCGCGGGTTGCCCTCAGTTTCAACACCACGACCACCGGTGGGAACGTCGTGATCCTGGCAGGCGTCGCCGAGGTGGTGGAGCCAAGTCCGCAGCCATCGACGTTCGTGGAGTTCATGACCAAGTACCGATCGGACATGCAGGGGCCCGAGGTGACCGAAGCAAGTTTCGATGCCGAGTATTCGCAGCTCATCCGGGTGAACCTCACCGGATTGCGAGGTTTTTGACCGGACGCTGCCAGATCGTCAGGAGCATGCATGAACTTCGGACTGATTCTCGCCAACTTTGGGGAGCGAAGTGATCCGCGAACACTGGCCGAGCTGGCAAGCATGGCCGAGGGTTCGGGCTGGGATGGAGTCTTCCTGCCCGACACCATCCAGATGGTAGGAGCGGAGTCGCTCGACACCAGCGATCCGTGGATCGATCTGGCGGCGATGGCCATGACGACCGCCCGGGTTCGGCTGGGGCTGATTGTTTCCACCCCGGCCCGCTATCGGCCGTGGCACCTGGCTCGCCAGGCAGCGACGATCGACCACCTCTCACGCGGGCGCCTCATTCTCGGAGTTGGCCTCGGTGACGCCTACGATCGGGCGTTCGAGGTCTTCCATGAGGAACCAAACCTGCGGCGTCGGGCGGCCATGCTCGATGAGGCGCTGGAGATCATTGATGGCCTCTGGAGCGGGGACGAGTTTCGATACGACGGCGAGCATTTTCAGGTGGAACCCATTACTCTGCTGCCACCACCCGTCCAGCGCCCACGGATCCCGCTTTGGGTGGGTTGGAAGTGGCCGAACCGCAAGCCCATGGCCCGGGCGGCGCGCTGGGATGGAGCGGTGCCCTTCGCCATGGAAGGTGACGACTATATCGACCTGAATCCCGCGCAGCTGGGGCAGGTTGTGGCCGAACTCGAAGCGTTACGGACGGAAGATGGTCCGTATGACCTTGTGGCCTATGGACCGATCCTGGCCGCGCAGCACTCCGAAGCAGCCCTGCAGAACCTCCGCGCCCTGGACGAAGCGGGAGCGACCTGGCTCGTCGAATTCGTTGGGCCGGAGGTGGAGACCGACTCTCTGCATCAGGCGATCGCCAACGGTCCACCCCGCCTGGACTGAGAGACGACCATCTATTGAGGGCAGTGGACCTGTCACGGGCCATGCCGCGGTCAGGTCTCTGCAGAGGAAAGGGGGCACCGGTCGCGTTTTGGCCAGGGGGCATTGACCGAGTGCGGTCTATGGGGCACCATCCCGATCTTGCCAACGCTGACCACTGGTGAATCGCCAGCCAGAAGGAGACCGGATGGACCGTCGAACACTCGTGGTAGCGTCGCTTGCTGGTGCCATCCCCCTGGCCGCGCAGGGGCGGCAAGCCAGCGTAGATGAACCGTCAACGGCTGGAGAGCTGCTCGAGCTTTACCTGACCAACGTGGTCAATAACGGCTATCGCGGCTACATCGACATGCTCTTCGATCCGGAGTTTATTGACCTTGAGGCCGTTTGGGACTACCACGAAGAGGAACTCGACAGCCTCGCCGTGCTTGGGCGAAGACCTGAGTCCACCGTCGACGCCATGGCCAGCGAAGGTGATGTGGCCTTCGCGCATGGCACGCGCAATGACGTGGAAGTCTTCTACCTCCTGCGGTCGGCGGCGGGCCGCATCACGAGTCTCCAGCTGTCCACGGTGCAGGGATCGATTTCGTTTGATTCCTGATTTCTCCCCGAATTGGAGCGAGACCCATCCTTGAGGCGTATCCACGTCTCGCGGCCCTCAGGAATCGTGTGAGTCGATAGATCGAGTGAGGATCGGTCAGACTTGACCGACCCTCATCGTCTCCTGTGGAGAGCGGCTGGTTACTCTGGGACAGCGTTCCAGTTGGCAATGTTCCAGGTTGAGATCGCGAACCGCGGCCCGATCGCCATGTTCTCGGGATTGAGCCGGTTGCTCAGGACGTACGGAGCATCGGTCCGTTGGACAAGTGGAATCTGCGCGACATTGGTCACCACCAGATCGTTGAGGGAGATCAGGATCTCGCCCGCCCGCTCTGGGTCCGTGGTGGCCAGCAACTCTTCGAACAACGCGTCATACTCGGCATTCTGCCAACGCGAGACGTTATCGCGTTGCCAGTCGTTGGCGGCCTGGGCGATGTTCTCCCCGTCTGGACCACCGTACCAACCGCTCAGGTAGGCAGTCGGAATTGGCGAGGTGGGACCATTGGCGGCCAGCGTCAGGTCCCATGGAGCGTGGGCCGCGTTCTGCGGGTTACCCGGCGAGCCATCGAAGTAAATCGAGCCATCGATCTGAACCAGGTTCACCTCGATTCCGATCGACTCCCAGTTGTCCTTGATCACCTGCTGGGTCTTCACCCGCACCGGAGAATTTGGGGTGGCCAGGGTCAGGGTCAGTGGCACGCCATCCTTCGCTCGCCGGTTGCCATCCAGCACCCAACCGGCTTCATCCAGCAGGGCGGCCGCGGCGTCAGGATCGTACGCCCACGAGGTGTTGGGTGATGTAAACGATTCCAGGCCGGAGAGGATGTTGGCGGTGGGTGGCTGCCCATCGCCATAGAAGGCGGTTGCGATCAACTCCCGGTCGATTGCCAGGTTCAGTGCCTGGCGCACCGCCGCGTCGCTCAGGATTGGGTGCGGCGTGTCCTTCTGCGAGATCTGGCCGTCTACCTCAACGTTCGGGTCGGCGAAGTTGAGGCCCAGTGACTCGATCAGCACCCCCGGGAAGGTGTGATAGGTGCCCTTGCCACCACTCTCTTCCAGTTGGGCGATCACTTCCGGCTCCACCTGGATGTTCCAGGCCCAGTCGAAATCGCCGGTCTGCAGCACGGCGCGGGCCGCCGAGGCGGGATCACCGCCACCCTTCAGCAGCACGCTGGAAAAATAGGGCTTGGTCGGTTCCCGATAGTTCTCGTTCAGCACGTAGGTGATCTGGTCGTTGGCGGCGAAGGTTTCGACCCTGAACGGGCCGGTCCCAATCGGATTGGAGAGGAAGGTTTCGTTGCGATTGGTGGGGTCGTCGCCGAAGACGTGGGCAGGGTAGATCGGCCCGAGGTGGGCGCCGGTGAACGGCTCGAACCAGGTCAGCGATGGCGTCGCAAAGGTGACCACGGCCGTGAGGTCGTCTGGTGTCTCGATGCCGGAGATCGTGCTCCACGTTCCAAAGTTCACCGAGGCGTTCGACTCGGTGGTGACCCACTCCCAGGTGAATTGCACGTCTCGCGCGGTGAACGGTTCGCCGTCGGACCACGTCACGCCAGGCAGCAGCTTGAAGGTGACGGTCGAGAGATCCGCGGCCAGCAGGCCGTTCTCGACCGTGGGGACCTCGGTGACGAGGTTCGGGATGATCGTGCCGTCGGGCAGGAAGTGCAGCAAGGGCTCCATCACCAGCGCGGCGGCGATGAAGTCCTTGTCACCGGACCCACTGTGGGGCGCGGCCACGCTCGGAGCCTGCCAGACGAGGAGGCGCAGGTCGCCGCCCGCGCCTCGCTCCTGCGATTCGGTGCCGAACGCCGGTCGGGCGCTGGCCACCGCCACGGGCGATGCCTCCGGAGTTGCCGATTGCGCCGCAACCGCGCTGCCAATCAGGGCGCTGCCGGCTCCAGCAGCGATGGCCGCCTGGGTAAAATGACGTCGATCCAGCCTGGTCATGAGATGGCCTCCAGAAGCACGCGGGCAGGGTCCCACCGAACGATTGACGGGAGCGACTGCTCCCTCCTGTCCTTGAGTCTATCGGCCACGCTTCATTCCGCATAGTGGGTAACCTGTGGAATGTACGAGGGCGTGGATCGGAAGCGTATGTCCCTGCTTCAGCGCGATTCGGGCTGCCAGTTTCTGCCGATGCTTTCTTCTGGTAACCTGCTTCCGGCTGGGATAACATTGTGAGGTGAGGGAGCGCCTGTATGAGGGCGCCATTGTCGGACGGTTGCGCTTCGCGTGAACGCGAGTGGACCGTATTCTGTCTCTGGAGTAGAACCGCATGACCAAACCAATCGCCGAACGTATCGCCCGCGCGAGTGGCGCGTCCATCTCCCGTCGCACACTCGGCCAGGGAGCCGCCGCGCTCGGCCTCGGTGCCGTGGTGGCTGGCA
>JAEZJB010000110.1 GCA_023415845.1 Chloroflexota bacterium
GACCATCGGCAGTCCCTCACGACAAAATTACTTTGTCCCCTCTCAGACCAAAGTCATCGGCCTTTGACATGCAACCGAATTCAGTCGAAACGCGACGAGGCGACCGGAAGATCCGATCGCCTCGTGAACCGCTGAAACGCGAGGAGTAGTGGATTGTCAGGCGCTGGGGCGGGTGCCGAGCGTGACGTCGATGGTCTGTTGCTGCCCGTCACGCTCGATCACCAGCGAGACCTCGTCGCCAGGACGGTGCTCCATCAACAACTCGAGGAACGAGGTATCCTCGTCCACCGTCTCGTCGTCCACACCCACCAGGACATCTCCGGCGGCGAGCCCACTGGCGGCCGCTGGTCCATCCGGGTCGACCTCTACCACCATCAGCCCGAGATCGGTCATCTGGGTCTGCACACCCACATACGGGTAGCCGATGGACGCGTTGGTCGCGATGATCTCGTCGGCTATGTTCACCACGGTGTTGCCGTCAATCGCGAAGTTCAGGCCACTCACCGATGCCGCCCCACCTACCGATGTGGTGTCGATCTTGGCAACGTTCATGCCAATGACCTCACCCTGCATGTTGAGCAGCGGCCCGCCTGAATTGCCCGACGAAATCTCGGCATCGTGCTGGATCAGGTTGGAAAGCGCCAGCCCTCCACCGGCGTCCAGTTCACGATCGAGTCCGCCAATGTTGCCCTCCGACACCGTATTGGTGAACTCTCCCAGCGGACTGCCAATGGCAACGACTTCATCACCCGCCCGCATCGCGCTCGAATCACCGACCTTCGCCACAGCCGGCACCGCTTCGCCGTCAGCAAGATCCAGCTTCAGTACCGCAACGTCCTGAATCGCATCGACACCAACCAGCGTCGCTTCGACCTGGGTTCCATCAGCATACTGCACGACGAACGAGTCGGCTCCGGACACCACATGAGCATTGGTGATCACGTATCCGCCAGCCGAATAAATCCATCCCGAACCCGCCCCGAGAGGCGTCTGCTCGATCGCACCGTCCTCGGCTGGCGTCTCGGTCGACCCGTTGTTCGCGCCGCCTCCGGGCATCTGATCCTGTCCAGACGGTCCGCCGGGGAGGAAGCCGCCCTGGGTTGTGGCATTAACGAACGTGTAGACGGTAACCACCGCATCATTGGCCTGCTCGGCCACGTCTGCCACGCTCATCCCCGAGTTGGATTCCTGCATGGCGGCGACCGTACTGGAGGCTTCGTGGGCCGCAGCATTCTGGGTCAGGGTCGAACCCACACCCACGGAGAAGAGCATCGCGCCGGCCACCGCAAGGGTCGCAATGGGACGAGCGGGGGTGATCGCGTGCGTGGCCGCCTGGCTGGATCGAGAGTGCGTCATGGTCAGAACTCCATCTGGCGAAATGCATTCCTGTGGAACGTTGGGTCATGCCAGCCTGACACTGGGCGATGATGTCGCGCACGAGTCCGTCTGCGGTCACCATCGTCCTGTGGGGCGACTGGCTGGGACCAAAACAGTGGGGTGTCAACCGCTGTTCCTTGTCCAGTTGGAGTTTGCCGTTGTGGGCTGAAAAGTCAGTAAGGCTTTGCTGAATATTCGCTGACACGCATGTCCGTGCGGATCTCGCATCTGCCTGCTCCCGAATCGGCAGACGGCAGGATCAACTCCGCCTCATGGTGCTCCGACCAATCTGGTTCGGCCGGCCGAGTCAGTCGGTGGCTTCCGGCACATCGACCAGCGAGTCCAGCAGGTCCTGCGGAGCGTCCTCGGCCAGCAGGGAGGCCAGCAGGGTCGAGATGGCATCGGTCGACTCGATCAGCACCGCCGCCACCGCGCCATCGGTCGAGATGTTGAGCTTCCGAATCGCCGCCACGTGTCGGCTGTCCAGCGCGGCGTCCAGTGCATTCCGCCGTTCGCCATCGTCAAGGGGCTCATCGTCCAGCACCAGGAACCCGGACTTCAGCGGCCACCCCTCCAGGTGCAGCGTCCACTCGTCCGCCTGCACCTCGAACTCTGCCGGGGCCAGGTCACTCACGACATCCACTTCACCCTGCTCTACCAACTCGGCGAAGGCAGCGTCGAGCAACTCGGTCATGTCGTGGCGCGGCACCTCATGCGCTGGCATGCAGGGCCCCCGATTCTGGCGCCCACGCCGGAACCACGATCTCGAGCAGGGCCAATGTCGACGCGGTGGACTGCAGGCCGCGCTTCCCGGCTCCTGGGTTCAGGCCAGCGATCGACAGCACCACAACCTTGCCGGTGTCCGTCACGGCCTGCACGAAGCGGGCCGTCTCCTCGACCGTCAACCCACCTGGCTCGGGCGTCCCCGAACTCGGCACCAGCCCCGGATCGAGCACATCGAGATCCACGTGCAGGCACAGCATGTCGCATTGCCGAGCGAGCCGCTCGATCGCCCGCTCGTGACCATCGTGATCGTGGCCGCGCACCACCTGCACATTGGTCGAGTTGAGCAGGGTCTCCTCCCGCTCGTCCAGTTCCCGCACCCCGCTGATCACGATCCGGTCGGTCGCAATCGGTGCTGCCAGGCCCGCGGCTCCGCGCCAAAGCGGTCCCGCCAGCCCGGCAAGAATCGCGACCGGCATGCCAGCCAGAATCCCGCTGTAACTGGTGTCGGGGGTATTGAAGTCACCGTGTGCGTCGAGCCAGACCAGCCCGATCCGCGCCTCCGCCCCGTGCGCCCGCTGCAAACCTGACACCACGCCCACCATTGCCGTGTCGTCGCCAGAGAGCACCATCACGCGCGAACCACCGGCGCGGCTCGCGGCCACATGGTTGGCGGTATGCGCCCCCAGCCGCCCAATGTTGACGGCGATGGAGTCGTCGGTTCGTTCGTCGTCCGGCAGTTCGGCAATCACGGGGTCGGACGCCTGGATGCCCACGCTGGCGAGGCGATCCACCAGGCCAGCGGCCAGCAGGGCGTCGGGTCCATTGCCCGCGCCATCTCCCCGGCGGTCATATCGATAGGGCACGGTTACGATGTCTATCTGCACGCCTCTCCCCTTCCAACGGGATCGCTCCTGCAGCGGCTCGAGAGCGTTCGTCACCTCCGCCTCGTCGCCGATACATCCACGATGGCACACCTGCCACTCACCACACTCCGGTGGCTATGTCAGCCCGTTTCCGGAACCTGAAGTTTAGCGCCCGCCAGCGCAAAACATCAGAGTACGTACCCATACCGGGAGGTTCCGGGGGTTAGTCCATCACAGTACAATGAGTGCCGGACCGGACTCTTTCCCGTTCCATCTTCGCCCATTCCCCGGTTCCACACATCAAGGGAGGTATCATGGCGGCCCGCGCCCATGATCGTTCCACATCCGGCGGCCGTCGCCAGCCTCCTGCCAGCGACCCGAACCGCGAAAACTATTACCAGCTCCTGAATATTCCTTACTCGGCCACCCCGGCCCAGATCACGCGCGCCTATCGCGAGGCGATCAAGAAGTCCCACCCCGATCGTGTCGCTCCCGAATACCGCGTCCAGGCCGAGGATATCTGCAAGGATCTCAACGCCGCCTACAAGACCCTCAGCGACCCCACCGCCCGCGTCGCCTACGATCGCCGCATCCGCCCCCAGGAAATCCAGGACCAGATCATGCGGCGCTACGTCAGCAGCGGCGGTCCGCCCACCGCCGGAGCGGCCGATCCCTTCGCCAGCCATCTCCGCCGCGAAACCGGCCCTGCCGAAAGGCAAGACCGCCGCCGAAGCGAACGGTCTGCCCTGTGGAGCCTGTTGTCGGCGTTCCTGATCATCACCCTCGGTCTGATCGGCCTGATCCTCGTGTTCGCGTTGGTCTCGTTCGTGATCCAGCAGGTTTTCTGACCGGTCGCGCGTGCCGCACCTGTCGGCCTTCGTTCGCCTTTCGCTGGCCCCACTCCGCATCCGGCGCCAGCACCTCGGTCAGGTTCTCCAGCGAGGTCAGCAGCATCTTCATGCCACTCCGCAACACCGGCTGCGCCTCATGCCCGATCATCTCGTCGTCGACATAGGCCAGCTTGAGCAACCCGCCCACTCGTGGCAACAGATCGAGCACCGCAACCACCGGCAAAAGCCGTCGCTCGGTCGGCGTGATCCGCCCGGTATCGGCATAGGCACCAAGCACAGACTCAGCCAGCGCTCCCGACCACCCCGCGGTGTGTACTGCGAGCTGGGCCAGGTCGATCAACGGCGACCCTTCGCGTGTGGCCGTCCAGCCCACGATCCCGGTCAGGTGCCGCTCGGTTCCCTGTCCTTCCACCAGCAGGTCGACTGGCCAGATGTTGCCGTGAATGACCGCGCTGGTCGTGGCCGCCTGCTCCACCCCTTCGAGCAACTCCGTCGCCACTGGCAACACCCGGTTGCCACAGCGCAACCAGCGGCGAATCTCCGGCGCCGACGCCGCCCGGTCGCCAACCACTCGCCGCAACCGGCTCCACGTCGCCCCGGCATCCCGGAGTTGGCGCTGGAGTGACGCCGCCCCCGCACCCTCCTTGCCGACAAGGTTCGCAGTCGTGGTGTGGAACCGGCCCATCGCCTGCACCGCCGCCAGCACCACCTCCGGCGCCGGGCTGGAGAGGGGCAATGG
>JAEZJB010000207.1 GCA_023415845.1 Chloroflexota bacterium
TTGGTGATGAGGCCGCAACGGAAGCCGCGTGGATCTGGATCGGGTTGCCGGACTCGGCGGTCGTCCAGGCTCGGGGCCAGGGCCACATTGCCCGGACGTGGCGTTCCCGCTCGACCGCTGGTAACGACCAGTCGAGCCCGCCGTCGGCCTTGGTGAGTGGTCGGGTCAACGTGGCTCCCTCTCCCTGTTGCATATCGGCAAGCCTGCCTGCGATGAGGTCAGGCAAGGTCGCAGAGAGGAGTTCGGCGGCGACATCGCCGAGCCGTGCCGTCAGCGACTCGGTGGTGTCGGTCTGCCTTATGTCGATGGATCGAGCAGACAAGATGGGACCAGTATCCAGGCCGCGTTGCATGCGCATCAGCGTCACTCCCGTCGTCTCGTCACCGTTGGCGATGGCTGCCGAGATCGGCGCTGCCCCTCGATAGGCAGGCAGCAACGACGCATGCAGATTCAGGCAGCCCAGACGTGGCAGGTCGAGGATGGATCGACCGAGGATCAGGCCAAAGGCGGCGACGACAATCAGATCGGGTTTGAGGTCGACGATTGGGGCGCGCTGTTCGAGCGTGCGGAGCGATGGAGTCTGATAGACGGGCAGGCCAAGTTCGTCGGCGACCAGTCTGACCGGAGGCGACTGGAGTTTCCGACCCCGACCGGAGGCGCGGTCCGGCTGGGTAACCACAAGGTCAACCGAGACGTTCTCATCGGCAGCCAGGGCTCTGAGAGCGGGACAGGCGAATTCTGGCGTTCCCATATAGATGCAACGCACCGTCATCTGGCACCTCGGTTCTGTGGGGATTGGGAATGGCGATCGTCGATCGGCGACAATGACGCGCGGTATGCGCCGTGGTTGTGAGGATAGGTCGCAATGTCGTTTGGTCATTCTGTTCTGCTGCAGACCGGTCCGATCGTGCTCGATCAGCCCGTCAGCACCTTGCCTGTTGTGGATGATGCCCGGTGGAGCGCCGGGCTGACAAGTCATTCGTGGGCGGCGTTGCTGGTGTGGATCGGCCTGCTGGTGGTGCTGCAGATTGCGACCTGGCCACTCGCGCGGCGCCTCTTTCCGCGCTTCCCGGACCAGGGCTGGGCATTCGCCCGGCTGATGACGCTGCTGCTGGCAGGGATCGGGGTCTGGTACGGAGCAAGCCTGCAGATCATCTCCTTCCGGGCGTGGTGGGCGGCTGCGGCGGTGGTGGTGGTCGGCGTGATTGCCTGGCTGCTCGGTCGGCGGGTCGCACCTCCTGTGGCGGTGCCACCGTGGTTCAGGCAGCGGGCGATTCTGGCCAGTGAAGTGGTGTTCTGGGCGGTGTTCGCCCTGTTCCTGCTGTTCCGGTTCCTCAATCCGGATGCTTACCACCAAGCCTGGGGCGGCGAGAAGCCGATGGAGTTCGCGCATATCAACGCGATCCTGCGGAGCGCCCACTTCCCGCCGTTCGATCCGTGGTATGCCGAAGGGGTGCTCAACTACTACTACTACGGGATGTACCTGGTGGCCTTCATGATGAAGCTGACCGGCATCCCTTCCGAGATCGCGTTCAACCTGGCGCAACCGACGATCATCGCGTTTCTGGCGGCGGGTGCCTTCAGCGTGTCGATGGCGATTGGTCGATCGCTGTCGCGGAAGCCGGTCGTGGTGTTTGCGGGCGGACTCGCAGGCCTCGTGCTGGTGAGCTTTTCCGGCAACCTGGTCGCGGCCGCGCGGGCGTTTACGGCGATCACGTCGGACTCCCCTCCCCTCTCGGACTATGGGTACTGGTTCTGGACCCCGACGCGGATCGTGGCGTACACGATCAACGAGTTCCCCTGGTTCACGGCCACCTATGCCGACCTGCACGCGCATGTGGTGGCGCTCGGGCTGACGGTGCTGGTGATTGGCCTGGCCTTCTCGCTGGTGCAATCGCCGCGGCCGGTAGCTCTGGCGGCGGGGCGGCCGATGCGGAACCGGGGCGAGGCGATCCAGGTGTGGGGAGCATTGGTGCTGACCGGTGTGACCCTGGGATCGTTGTACATGACCAACGCCTGGGATGTGCCGACCTACGCCGCCCTGGCGGTGGCTGCGGTGTTCCTGGCGACCAGGGGAGTGGGCGCCCTGGGCTCCCGGCTGGTGATCTCGGTGGGCATGGTGGCACTGGTGAATTTGCTGGCGCTGCTGGTGGCGCTGCCGTTCATTCAGAACTACGTGTCGCTGTATGGCGAGCTGGAGACGAACCGGACGACGTCGGCGCCGATCGAGGTGATGAGTCATTTCGGGGTGTTCTTCCTGATCGCGGTGTTTGGCCTTTCGCTGGCGTACCTGCGGTCGTGGGAGCGGCCGGTGCCGGTGTGGCTGGGTCCGGTGGCTGCGCTGGGATTGCTCGGGTTGCTGATCGTGCGCTGGTATGGCGTTGAGCGGTCGGCGGTGTGGATCGAGCGGGCGGACCTGGCGATTGCGGCGGCGGTGATGTTCTGGTTCGTGGCGCTGATGTCCTGGCCACAGGAGCGGACATTCGACTTCGGGTTGCCGGACTGGATGCGCGGGCTGTATCCGCTGCTGTATGCGGCGGCGGTGGCCGGGATGCTGGCGACCGACCGGATTGCGGGCGGGTTGTTCCTGGCGATTGGGTTGCCGGCGCTGTTGCTGGCGCTTTCGCGCGGGAACATCGGTGAGCGGTTCAGCGGGCTGCTGGTGGCGGGAGCCATGCTGATCGGCGCGGCGATGGAACTGGTGTTCCTGGTGGACGGACTTTCCGGTGGCGACTGGTACCGGATGAACACGGTGTTCAAGTTCTACAACCAGGTGTGGGTGCTGGCCGGGATCGGTTCGGCGGGCCTGGTGGCGATGAAGGTGCGCCAGGTGCTACAGCCGCCGGTGGTGGTGACGACCGAGACGGTTGTGGTCGAGACCGTGATCGATGCTTCCGCCGAAGATGCGGAGGCCGTGGCTGGTGAGGCGGATGTGCCGCTGGTGGTGCAGGAGCGGGAGGTGGTGACCTTCGAGGCTCCGCAATGGTGGAGCCTGGGGACGGGTGCCTGGGCACGGGTGAGCCGGGTGGTGACGGGGCTGGCGGTGCTGGCGTCGTTGACATTTCCGCTGTTGAGCACCGGGGCGAGGCTGCAGCAGCGGTATCCGCAGGATGGCGCGGTGTGGACGCTGAATGGGCTCGAC
>JAEZJB010000216.1 GCA_023415845.1 Chloroflexota bacterium
TTATGTCCACGTTCCAGGACGCCCCAGGCTTCGTCGGGCGTGACGAGCTTGAGCCGCTCCAGAAGGTCGTCGGGGATGGCGGGACGGCCGTCTTCGAGGCGACCAAACGGGTTCTGAGGGGTGAGAGCTTCGATGCGATCGGGGCTATTGAAAATCATGGTGCTGCACTCCTCGTCTCGCAGGTTCGGATTCGAACACTGCGCCAACCTACTTGATGTTCGAGACGGCGACACTATATCCGGCTTTGGGCAGGCAGGGAACCCCGCGGCATGGCAATACTTGATCGCCCGGTCCCCTTCCCTGCGGATTGGTGGAACCTGGCAGATCGGCGTGAGGAGGATCGGTCTCCGGCGGCTACTGCAGGCCGTTGTCTCCCGTTGGCGATCCGGCGCGATAGAGATCCTGGAAGTATTCCTGAACGTTGAACGGGCGCTCACCGGCGGCGGGCTGAATTGGCTGGTAGGTGCCATCGGGTGCAAGCCGGCGACTGTTGACGGTGTCACGGAGATAGGCGTCGAGCACGACGTTGACCAGGTGATCCTTGAGTTCGGGCGACTCGATCGGCGCGATGACTTCAACCCGGCGGTCAAAGTTTCGTTCCATGACGTCAGCACTGCCGATGAACACTTTTGGGTCTCCCGCATTGCGGAAATAGAAGACGCGGCTGTGTTCGAGGAACCGGCCAACAATGCTGACGACATTGATCGACTCGCTGACGCCGGGCACACCCGGACGGAGGCAGCAGATCCCTCGAATGATGAGATCGATCTTCACGCCACCCTGAGCGGCGGTGTACAAGGCACGAATGGTCTCCTTGTCGACCAGGGAGTTCATCTTGAGGATGATGTGCCCACCACCATGTCGCTGATGAGCCTCCAGTTCGGCAAGGATGGCGTCGATGGCTCGCTGGCGAATCTCGTTCGGCGCGACCCAGAGGGTTTCATATTCGACCCTGGGCGCGAACCCGGTGAGGACGTTGAACAGCTGCGTCACTTCCGAGGCGATGTTCTCGCGGGCGGTGAAGAGCGCGATGTCCTCGTAGATTCGCGCCGTATTCGCGTTGTAGTTTCCGGTCGAGACATGCACGTAGCGGCGGAGGCCATCGGCTTCACGGCGTACGACTAGCGTGAGTTTGCAGTGGGTTTTGAGGCCCGGCAGCCCATAGGCGACATGGACGCCAGCTTCCTCAAGCGTCTGGGCCCAGGAGATGTTGTTTTCCTCGTCGAAACGCGCTTTGAGCTCGACCAGTACTGCAACCTGAGTGTCGTCATCACGAGCGCTCGTCAACGCGGGGATCAGCGGCGAGTTCTTGCCGAGGCGGTAGAGCGTTTGCTTGATGGCCACGACATTGCTGTCCGACGCAGCGGCCTGTACAAAATCAACTACGGCGCCAAACGTCTGGTATGGCAAGTGGAGGAGGATGTCACGCTCGCGGATGGTCGCGAAGATATCGGGCTCGCCGGTGTCGGGATCGCGAACCATCCGGTGTCCGGGACCAAACATTGGTGCCTGGACAAGCGGTGGGTCCATCAGGTCGGGGCGGTCGAGACGCATGAGCACGAAGAGATTGTCGAGGCAGAGGGGGCCATCCACGACGTAGAGATCGTTGCGGCTGGCGTGAATCTGAGTCAGCAGCCAATCCAGGACCGCATCGGGCATGGAGGTATCAATATCGAGACGGACCACCGTGCCAAACGGCCTTTGCGCCAGCGTCTCGCGCATGATTTCGAGCATGCTGGCCGGATCGTCTTCATCTTCATCGGGTTCGACATCGGAGTCTCGGAGCAGGTGGAACGGATAGGAGGCCATGACCTGGCTTCCCGGAAAGAGCTGGTCGAGGTGGGCCGCGATTACCTGCTCCAGCCAGACGAGACGGACTGGTCCCTCGGTGTTCCATGCCTCGTCGGTGGAAAGGACCGTGCCCGACGACGCAAGTTCGGCAGACGTGACCGGCACCAGGCGCGGCAGCAGCGCCGGAATCTTGACCCGGGCAAAGCGTGATCCCCCGCGGCTGCGGAGAACGACGATGAGGTTCAGGCTGTCGTTGGAGACATGGGGGAACCGCCGCCCGCGATCAACGGCCTGCGGAGTGAGGACCGGGAAGATCTCACGCTCGAAAACGGACGTCATCCGCGACTTTTCATCGGCGGAGAGCGCGTGCCAGTCGACGATGCTGATTCCATTGGCGTCAAGTTCGGGAATCAGGTGCTCCGTCAGCAGTCGTGCCTGATCGGAGAACAGTTGCTGACTTGTGTCCTGAATCGCGGCGTGCGCCTGTCGCGGAGTCCGGCCGTCGACGCCAGGCTCGAAGATGCCCGCGGCAATTTTGCGCTTGACCCCGGCTACGCGAATCATGAAGAACTCGTCGATATTCGAGGTGAAGATCGCGACGAACTTCAGCCGTTCAAGCAGCGGGGTCGCCGATTCCGCCGCCTCTTCAAGCACACGGCGATTGAACTCCAGCCAACTGAGCTCACGGTTGATGTAGAGGTCGGGTGATAGCGGAACGAGGTCGACACGCGGAGCCTCGCTGGCGGCGTCGGCGGCAATCGTGGACACGGACTAGCAACTCCCCAGTCGAATCGAGGCCATGTGCATGAGGCACGTCCCTGTCATGAGGCGTTGGACGCGAAATCAGGAGACAGGATCGTCATCATGCCACAGTCTCACGAATCCATGCTTTGGGAAGGTCAGGATCGAAGAGTATGGTTGCGATTCGGCTACAGGAGTCAGAACAACACGAGGGAACCGGTGGAACAGAAAACGCCCGCCAGTCTCGCGACCGGCGGGCGTTTTCTGGTTATTGACGACTTTCGTTATCCGTTGACCTGGTTGTCGGTCGACGTAGTCTGCTCCACCACGACGCTTTCGGTGCCGGCGGGGTGAAACACCATACCCGCTTCCGGGTCCTCCGCCACGGGAGGATCACCGAAGATCTCGAAGACTTCGGGTGCGTCGAGGGTCTCGCGCTCCATCAGTGCCTTGACTAGCGCGTCGAGCTTGTCGCGATGCAACCGGTTGATCTCGAGAGCCTGGCGGAGGGCATTCTCCACGATTTCGCGGACGGCTGCGTCGAGCCGCTCGGAGGTCGCATCCGAGAACGACTTGTCCTGCGTAATCTCCCGGCCGAGGAAGACGTGCTCTTCACCCGTGCCAAGGTAGATCGGACCAACGTCCTCGCTCATGCCCCAGAGACCGACCATGCGGCGGGCGAGACTTGTGGCCTGCTTGAGGTCGTTCTCAGCGCCGGTGGTGATTTCGCCGTAGACAACCATTTCCGCGGCGCGGCCGCCGAGCATGCCGGCCAGTCGGCCGAGAAGGTAGGTGCGGCTGTAGTTGTAGCGATCTTCGTCCGGCATCTGGACGGTCACGCCGAGCGCGCGACCACGGGGGACGACGCTGACCTTGCGGAGCGGATCAGACCCAGGGGTGAAGTGGGCGACGATGGCGTGACCAGCCTCGTGATAGGCCACGACTTCCTTCTCGCGCTCGTTCATCAGGCCATTGCGGGCCACGCCGAGAAGAATCTTGTCCAAGGCCTCATCAAAATCAGCCTGGAGGATTTCCTTGCGATTACGTCGGGCGGCGGTCAGCGCTGCCTCATTGACGAGGTTGGAGAGATCAGCGCCCGAGAAGCCTGTCGTCGACTTGGCGATGTGCTCAAGATCGATGGACGGATTGATCGGAAGTCCTCGGGTGTGGATGCCGAGGATCGCAACACGGCCTCGCTTGTCAGGCAGGCCAACAGTGACCTGGCGATCGAAGCGGCCCGGTCGAAGCAACGCAGGATCGAGCACATCGGGGCGGTTGGTGGCCGCCATGACTATGACTTCCTGGTTGGTTTCGAAACCGTCCATCTCGACCAGCAACTGGTTGAGGGTCTGTTCGCGCTCGTCGTTCGATCCGCCAAGCCCGGCGAAGCGTTGCCGTCCGACGGCGTCCATTTCGTCCACGAAGATGATGGCCGGGGCAGCTGCCTTGGCCTTGTCGAAGAGGTCGCGAACACGGCTGGCACCGACGCCGACGAACATCTCGACGAACTCGGACGCCGAGACCGAGAAGAACGGCACACCCGCCTCACCGGCCACGGCACGTGCGGTGAGCGTCTTACCGGTACCCGGGGGGCCCACGAGCAGCACACCACGCGGCAGGCGAGCGCCAAGCGCGTGGTACTTGGCCGGGTTACGCAGGAAGTCGACGACTTCCATCAGCTCCTGCTTGGCCTCGTCCTCACCGGCGACGTCGGCAAATGTGACCTGCGGCCGCTCGGGATCGTTCTGGCGCGCCTTGCTGCGACCAAAGCCAAAGACGTTCTGCTGGCCGCGCCCCATCTGGCGGGCCATGAAGATGATCAGGCCGAGGAAGAGGAGGAACGGCAGGAAGCTGAAGAGCAGGTTGGCCCAGAGGTTACCGCTCGACGTCTTGCCTTCGATGATCGCGCCGGACTGTTCCAGCTGGCCGAGGAGGGTTGGGTTCTCGACACCTTGCGGGAGCGTGGCATCGACACGGTCGGTCTCGACAATGTTCGAGGCATCGGTCGGAGCTTCCGGATCGATCATGTCGGTTTCGGAGTTCCAGCGAATCGGCTCCTTCAACTCGGCGGTGATCGATGTCTCACCGAGCGTGGCCCGTTCGACATTCCCGGAAGCGATCTGCTCGGTGATCGCCGAATAGGTCACCCCGGTGGTGGATGGGTTATCGCTGGGACCGAAGAATTCCCAGATGTACCAACCGATGAGGGCAATGATGAGGGAGGCGACGACCCAGGTTGGAATTCGCGGCGTACGACGTTGCGGAGTGCCAGGCTGTTGCCCGCCACCCCCGCGCTGGTTGTTCCCATTCTGGCGGTTCCGATCCTGATCGGGACGCATCAGCGGGAATTGGGGCTTTTTAGGGTCCTGCTGAGACATGGTTGTGGAAGTCTTTCCTGATTGCCAAGCGGGAGAATCACCGTCGGACGTCGATGGCCGGCGGTCAAGAACCAGCCGAAGCCCCGCATTTCACTTGTCCATACGTACTTTAGCCGACGACCGAACGGGCTGCACCCGGAATTACGTGTAGCCACGCGATTC
>JAEZJB010000281.1 GCA_023415845.1 Chloroflexota bacterium
CGCATCGGAACACACCATTCGAGCGCGCACGGTTCGAGGCCGGAGCGCAACGGTTCCTCGATATCTCCGAGCCGGACTACGGTGTGGCGCTCCTGAACGACGGCAAATATGGTCACTCGGTGCTGGGGAACACGCTGGGTATCTCACTGGTTCGCGGGCCTTTGCATCCCGACCCATTTGCGGATGAGGGCGAGCACCACTTCAGCTACGCGATGCTGCCTCATACCGGGGACTGGGTGACTGGCGGTGTGGTGAAGGCCGCACAGGAGTTCAACGCGCCAATGATCGCGCTGGCGGGAGACGTGGAGTCCGTGCGCGGACCACTGGTGACACTCGGAGGGCTGGAACTGGGGTTCTCGGCGCTCAAGCAGGCGCATGACGAGAACGGGTTGATTCTTCGTGTGTACGAGCCGCACGGGGCGAGTGGGGAAGCAACCCTGACATTTGATCGACCAGTCACATCCGTGTCGCGAGTCTCGATTCTGGAAGAGGATGTGGACGAGGAAGTCGAACACAAGGACAGCACGATCACGCTGAACCTACGACCATGGGAGCTTGTCTCGTTACGGATCGTGCTGCAGTAAGCGCTTGAGCCGACAACCAGGGCGGACGACAGCCGACCTGGGTTGCGACGAATGGATGCATTCCTGACCATCCGCGGCGGGTCCACCCGGCACCGGGCCGCTGAGATGGACGTTGGAACGGAAGTTCTCGTCGAGCGGAGACGTGTCACGAGTCAGGACAGGGGAGGTTGCTAACGACCTCCCCTTTCTCGCTGGCGTGCAAACCGGCAAGCGGTGATACGAGGGAGGACAGGATCGGGCCGGGTGATCTGCTAGCATTCGATGATGTTGTACGTTCATGTACGAGGCGCGAATGTCCACCCGACCCCTGATCGACACCCGGCCCATCTGGATCGAACCGGAGAAGATTCCATCACCGGCAGCGATTGCCGGACTCGACCCCAATCCGCTGGTGGCCGCGATTCTTTACCGGCGAGGGGTGCGGAGGCCCGAAGAGGGCTACGCGTTCACGCATCCCACCGAGCAGGCGTTGCCTTCACCGGCCAGGTTGCCCGGCATGCCCGAGGCGGTGGAACGCCTGGCGCGAGCGATTGCTGACGAGGAAGTCGTCGGGATTTTCGGTGATTATGACGCCGACGGTATTACGTCAACAGCAATCATGGCGAGCGCTCTGCAGACAACCCTTCCTGGAGACAAGGTCCTGACCCGTCTTCCGCAACGATCGGAAGGGTACGGGCTGAATCGTGCTGCAATCAAAGAGTTCGCGCGGGCAGGAGTAACGCTGCTGATCGCGGTGGACTGTGCGAGTTCCGATGCGGATCATGCGGAACTTGCGCGCGACGCCGGCATGGATGTGCTGATCATCGATCATCACCACATGGACAGTGATGGACCGGACGGCGCGATCGTGGTTAATCCCCAGTTGCAGCAGGACGAAGACCTGAAGCACCTGACAGCCGCAGGAGCGGCGTGGCTGGTGGTGCGTGGGTTGGCAGATCGGGGAATCGATGTCTCACCGACGTTCGGGACGGATGCGTCACCGTACCTGGACCTGGTCGCGCTGGGCACCGTGGCCGATGTTGCTCCACTCGATGGCGTAAACCGGGCGATGGTGGCCAGGGGCCTGGAGATGATGCGACAGGGCGCTCGTCCCGGGCTGAATGCCCTGATCGAAGTGGCGGGTCTCGATCGAGCCGCCCTGAAGTCCACCGACATCGCCTACTCGCTGGCACCGCGGCTGAACGCGCCGGGTCGCATGGCGTCGCCTGATGTGGGGTTGGCACTGATCCTGGCACCGAACATCGCGGCGGCGCGAACCCTTGCTCGCGAGGTAGAAGAGGTGAACCGGCTCCGCAAGGCTCGCGGCGCGAAAATCCACGAAGAGGCATGGCTTGCGCTGTGCCAGGAGCCGGGCTGGGAAGCTCGAGTGGTATTCACCGCTCACAGCCGCCACTGGGAGCCAGGGTTGATCGGGGCTGTGGCATCGCGGCTGGCGGATGAAATGCGGCGGCCGGTAATTCTCTTCAACGAGTCAGATGGTCACCTGTCAGGTTCTGCCCGGTCGGTGGAAGGGTTCAACCTGATGACCTCGCTGCAGGCCGCCGAGCCAATCCTGACCCGATACGGTGGACACAGCCTGGCCGCCGGCGTCGCGCTCAGGTTGGAACATATCAACGACCTGGGGACGTACCTCGAAACGGAAGTGATACGGCAGGGTGTGACCGTGCCGATGCCAGCGCACTTGCGGATCGACGCGACGCTGCCAGCCGACTATCTGCGCATAGACACACCGCGAGAGCTGGCACGGCTGGAGCCGTTTGGACGGGGCAACGAAGAGCCGATGCTGGCGATCAGGGATGCGGAACTCACCCGCTATGACGCGATGGGGAGCGACCGAAAACACCTCAAGCTGACGATACGGGCAAAAGGGCGATCGGTGGAAGCAGTGCTGTGGGGCGGAGCGTGGCGCTCGATGGAACTCGTCGGCGTGCGACGCGTGGACCTGGTTGGCCGCCTCTCCATCAACAGCTGGAATGGACGCGAGAAGCTGCAGATGACGCTTGAGGATTTTCGGGCCGCCTGACACGGCTATCGATCGATTGGGAATGCGAGGCACGGCAAGACGGCTCGGATTTTGTCGTCCGAGCCGTCTTTCATCATTTCGTCATCTTCGACGTCTAGCCCTTGACGGCACCAGCCGTGAGACCGGCAATGATGCGCCGTTGAACGATCAGAACACCGACGAGCAACGGCACCGTGACGACAACCGCAGCCGCCATGCGGACCGCGAATGGCAATTCGAATTGCTGATTACCCGTGAACTCGGAGATCGCGACCTGCACGGTTTTCGCCGAATAGGTGAGCGTGAAGGTGCGGGCATACAGATATTCCGACCAGGCGGCGATGAATGCGAGCAAGGCGGTAGTGACCATGCCTGGCACCGCGAGCGGCATGAGTACCTGGCGGAGCGCCTGCATGGGGGTAGCGCCATCTACCAAGGCGGCCTGCTCCAGCTCGGCGGGCATGGCACGGAAGAAGTTCGTCAGCACCCAGACGGTGAACGGCAGCGTAAAGGTGAGGTAGACGATAACGAGACCCCAGAGGGTGTTGTAGGCCCCGGTGTCCTGCATGATCTGGAAGAGCGAGCCGAGAATGGCGATGGCCGGGAACATGGTCATCGAGAGAATGAGATAGAGGATGATTGTGCGTCCGCGGAAATTCAGGCGACCCAGGGCATAGGCGCCCAATGTGCCAAACAGCAGAGCCAGCACCACTACCGAGAACGACACGATGGTCGAGTTTAGCAGCGCCCGCATGAAGTTCGAATTCTCGAACACGGTGCGGTAGTGGTCGAAGGTGATGTCCTGCGGCCAGAACTTCACCGGGACCACATAGAGGTCATTCGTGGGAGTTAATGACGACACCACGGCCCAGTAGAATGGGAACAGGGTGTAGACAACGATCACGACAATCAGGATCCAGAACCAGATCCGTCCCAGCAGCCTTGGCCAGTTCGTCCGCCGATCCGTGGAATACGATTGCCTGATGCGGTCCAGATCCGATTGCGACGTATTGATCGCGTTGATCTGTGGGGAGTCTGTTGCCATGCTAACCCTCCTCAACGCTGACGAGACGTGAATAGCCGAGCACCATCAGACCGATGCACAGGAAGACCACAACCGCGGCGGCCGAGCCGGCACCGATGCGTTGTGACCCGATAATCAGATTCTGGGTGTAGATCGCGACCGTCATCGTGTCTGAAGCTGCCTGCTTGAGCACGTAGATGAGGTCAAAGACCCGGAACGAGTCCATGGTGCGAAAGATGAGGGCGACAAGCAGCGCTGGCTTCACCAAGGGCAGGGTCATTTGCCAGAACTGTTGCCATTTGTTCGCGCCATCAACGTACGACGCTTCGTAGACGTCGGAGGGGATGATCTGAAGTCCCGCCAACAGGAGCAAGGCCATAAACGGCGTTGTTTTCCAGACGTCGATGGCGACCATCGCACCCAATGCAGTCGACTTATTGGCGATCCAGGCAAAATTACGACTTTCGTCCATCAACCCCAGGCGAATAAAGATTGAGTTGATTACGCCGTACCGGTCATTCAGCATCCAGCTCCAGAGGAGCGACGAAACGACGGTGGGAATCGCCCAGGGAACAAGCATCGACGTGCGGACAAGCCCACGCCCCTTGAATGACGAGTGGATGGTGAGGGCGATGATCATGCCCAGTACGGCTTCAAGCGTCACGGATGAGACCGTGAAGATGACCGTGTTCTGCAGCGAGCGCCACCACTGGTCGTCCTCAAACAGTCGGCGGTAGTTGTCCCACCCGACATTGCGGACCTCACGCGCACTGGCAAGCCGGGTATTGGTAAAGCTGAGCCGGAACGTTTCGAACAAGGGATAGATAGCGACAACGAAGACGACAAGGAGGCTTGGGAGGACCAGAAGCCATCCGAGGCGCTCCTGCTGGCGACCCACTGCGGTTTTCGGCCCCCGGAGACCGGCAAAGCGTCGGGAGTCGGCACGAGGCACTGGTGGAGCAACTTCCACCGCCGTGATTTCAGGTTCCATGGAGCCCCCTCCTCTCACCCTAAGGGAGGAAACCGGGCGCCATTGCTGACGCCCGGTTTCCTCATTTCAGCGATTCGGTTTCACAACTGAGTCTCGCTAGAGATCAGCCATGATGTCTTCGAGATCGCTGGAAATGCTATCGACCTTCTCATTGACGTCAGAGCCCGTGAGGATCTCGTTGACGCCCGTGAAGTAGACCTGCGACACCTCACCGTAGAGGTCGGCAGAGGCCGTTGATGGACGAGCAACCGAGCCGGTGGCGAATGTGTCGTAGAGATCGCCAAAGAAGGGGTTCGCAGCAAGGATGTCCGCATCCTGATAGAGGTCGCCGATCGTCGGGAGGGCGGAGCGCTCGATGGCGCGGGCCTTCTGCAACTCAGGCGAGACCATATAGGCGGCGAATGCCTTGGCGGCGTCCTGGTTCTGGGAGTAATTGGAGACGAACATCTGCCAACCACCCAACGTGGCGGCATGGGAAGCCCCATCGCCGCTGCCCATTGGCAGCTGGGTGATGTTGAATACGTCCTTGATCACCGAGTCGTCAGCGGCGCTCAAGACATACGCGTACGGCCAGTTGCGGTGGAAGGCACAGTTGCCACCCTGCCAGACGGCGCGGGAGTCTTCCTCCATGTAGCCAGTGACGGCTTCAGGAGCAATAGTGCCAACCCAGCTCGCGGCCAACTCGAATGCGCCCTTGGCCTGGTCGTTATTGACGGTAACTGATCCGTCGGAGTCGATGATGGTGCCGCCACCATTGGAGAACTGCCACTCAAGCGCGTTGCAGGTAAGGCCTTCGTAGGCACCGCCCTGGAAAGTAAAGCCAGTGAAGGCCGAGTTATCGGCGACTTCACCATCCATGATGGTCTGCGCCATCTCGGTCAGTTCGTCCCAGGTCTCAGGTGGCGCCGAGTACCCGTACTTCTCGAGCAGGTCGGTGCGGTAGTAGAGCAGACCGGCATCGGTAAACCATGGCAACCCGACGAGCTTCCCGTCGACCGTGTTGTTCTCCATGATCCGATCGAAGAAACCAATGTCGCCGACCTGGTCGGTAAGGTCGACGGCGTGGGAGGCAAAGATACCGGGCCAGATCACATCGATCTGGGCTACGTCGATATCGCTCGACTGCGCAGCCATGGTTTGCAGCAGGAAGGTCAAGCGTTCGGTGGCGGATTCGGCACCCTTGATGTAATTGACGGTGGCACCAGTGGCTTCGGCAAACTTGTCGCAGCACGCCTGGTCAAATGGCGCTCCTGGACCGTCCGAGGCGAGCATCACGTTGAGCGTGGCACCGGAGAGGTCGGGAAGACCCTCGGGTACCGTGATCGACCAACCGGCAGGTTGCGCCTCGGCAGCTGGTGAGGCGTCCTGTGCGGCAGCGCCATGAGCAGCGAGGATGGTCCCCATCATCGAGCCAGAGAGCCCAAGAAGTGCACCGCGCTTCATCGCTTCGCGCCGTGAGATACGGCCCGAGAATGACGCGCGCATGAGCTCGTTAACCGGATTTGGCAGATACTCTTTCACCGTTTGTCCTCCTCAGTGAGTTCTTTCGCGCCATGGAAGACCATGGTGCTTCGGTGTTGACCCTGATCCCTGTGGATCCATCCGGGACGATTTCCCGATGCCGCCCTGGGCACGAGATTTCGCCGCAAGGCTCGTTGATTGGAGCTTCAACGAAGGTGATACACCGTGAACCGCACACTCGTCAAGCATTGGTGGGATCATGGGGACTCGAATATTAGGCCAAGAGCAACTTCACTATCTGAATATTCATTTTACGAATATCCTTTATTGCACTACATGCATATTGACATCTTGTGTCTCACCAAGCGGTTACGAATGTCGAATGGCGTTTTGGGTTATTCATCGCTCAGTTCGTCAAATTCGGATGCCGCCGGGATGGTGTACTCCATCCCGTTAGAGAAGGAATCCGGGAGGCTGGCATGGTGGCCTGGCCAAGCATCGGTCTGGCCAGTGCATAACGGCGACAGGACGACACGGACGCGGAGCGCGGCGAACCATATTCAAAAGGAAGGCTCAGCCTAAGAGGGACTTTCGCCGTCGGGCAATTCAAAGCGCCCGGTTTTTCGAGTCAGCACCAGGCGGTACACCACTTGCTCGGGCGTAAACGGAGGTCGGTCACTCTGGTCGCCAAAGAGCACACGGTGGGCATACGCGCGATCGTCGGGGGTGATGAGTTCCTCATAGGTGCCGTCCGCGATCACACTGGACCACCGGTCTTCGGCGGTCGCCTCGTCGACTTCAAACGAGACCAGCGGCTGGGCACGCATGATTTCGATCTTGCGGCCGTAACCGCTCACGGCATACGCGGCGTGGCCGTCGTATCCGTAGGCGAGCGGGACGAGAAATGGACGGTCTTCTCCGTCAGAACTCGTCGCGCAGCAAGCGATACGGCCCACAAGCGCGGTCTGGAGCAGATGCTCGATCGCGTCATCACCTAGAACGTAGATTTTCCCCATTGATGGCTGTGCTTTCCTGTTCTGGTGCGAAAGGGGCATTCCCCAACTCAGGCGGGAAGGATACCGTGCAGAGTTCGCGCCGCGCCGAGCGGCGGTGCCATGCGACGCCTGCCTTATTGGTACATCACAAACAAGGGCGATGGGTCGAGGTTCACGATGTCCTCGGCTGACATGAGGGGTACGTCCTGCCGATAGAAGAGCTTGACACCGGCGTATTCCACTGGCGTGACATTGTTGACGAACTCGTACGTCGATTTCTTGAGCTCGGGTGGTCCCCATCCGTCCGCATCGATCACCAGTTGCACGCCAGGGATCGGTACGATCTGATCCTTGTGGGTGATCATGGACTCCTTGAACTGGTGCACGATCAGAACCTTGGGAGAGACATCCGCTTCATTGGCCAGGTCAACCAGCCAACGTTGCGCCCATTCGACATCTACCGCATCGATGCTCCCAATGTGTTCACCGGGGATTTGTCCTTCATCCATGGCAAATTCAGGATCGATGGCGAGGTGAACGTGCTCCTGCTGCAGCCAGGGGCGCAGGCCCTTCACGTCGTTCTCCACGGTGCGGTAGCCAACCTGTGCATCGAGGATCAGGAGCAGGCCATTTTCGCGAGTGAAACTCGCGTACTCGTCGAGCACGCTCGATGGCGTATCGAGCAAATAGCTTCCGTCAGCCTGAGGTTCCCTTTGCGCGACGGAGGCTATGACCTCGAAAGCAAGAACGACTGGCCGAGAGGGATCTGCTTCCTCGTATTCCGCAGCCTGCTCACGCAGCAGCTCCAGCAGGCGCTGCATGTCGTACTCACCCAGCACGCCCATATCTGGATTGCCTGGGAAGCCATAGAACGAGAGGATCCGATTGTTCGGAAGAATGCCGCCGACCGTGGTGGGTGCTTCATCCTGAAGCTGCGGCTGCACTTGCAGATCGGGCAGGATCGCGCCACTCGCCGCATCGCCGCTGTCCTGCACCTCCGGACTGTCAGTGATCTGCAGGGCATCGGTCGAGATGTCGGGCGCTACTGTTGGCTGGGGAACGGCGAACTCAATATCGGGAGTTTCGGGCACGTGTGCGACGAGGGCGTTACCAGCGGTATGGACTGTGACACGACCCGGACCGGCTAACCAGAACGACCCAATGATCAGGGCGGAGACGACCAGGAAAGCAAGGGCGCGCTCGCCGGGAAACCGAGCAAAGAACGCAACGAGACGAGACTGGGCGTCGACAGACCAGCGACGGGGTCGGTGGGGCTGTGGCTCCGGAGCCTCAATCCAATCTGATGTAAACGGCCTCGGTGACTGGGGCATATGCGAGCAGGGTGGCATCCGGGCGGGAACCGGAGGCATGAAGATGGGGAGCGCACCCACCCGATTCTCGCGGGAACGCAACGTGGGGAACGCCCGGGCGGGAATCTGACCCAGAGCACAACCTTCACTATGCCACGGCCAACCCACGACTTGCGAATCGCCGAAGCATGCCTGCAGATACCCACCAATGCCCTAACTACCCATTGTGGTGGCCAGGGCAACGTGAAAATGGAAGTTTCGCTACCAGCTGTTCTCCGTGCGGCAGATCACAGGCGTCCCGATTGTGGCCCAATCCCAGAAAAACCGGGCATCGGCCAGCAGGAGATTGAGGCAGCCATGGCTGCCCGGTCGACCAATGGTTTCGGCGTTCTTCCACCATGCATAGTGCAGGGCGTGGCCGCGGTCGGTGAAATACTGGGTAAAGAGGACGTCCTTCAAAACGTAAAAGTTTTCGGCACCAATCGAACCGCTTTCCATGGTCTCGTTCGCGACACGATGGTTGATGGCGTACCACCCCGGTGGCGTTTCCCAACCGGGCATGCCCGTGGTGGTCACCACGGTGCGAACGGGAATTCGTCCTTCATACGCCACCATGAGTTGCTGGGTGAGATGAACGTCGATCCATTTGCCGGATTGGGGTGCGTCGGCAAAGAGCGGAGGAGGAGAGACGGGTGCAGAGCGGCGAAGGTTGCGGGCGTAAACGTAGCCACCTCCTTCGAGTTGCGCCCACGTAATCTGGTTCTCGACCACGGCCTCGCCACGAACCCAGCCAGTGACCACGAGCGGGGCATCGGCTTCGATCGTACGGAGGGACGGACTCGTGGTGGAAGGGGCACGACGAACGTTGGTTTCCCCAAGTGCTGACCCGGTCCAGACATCGAGGCGCCAACTGGACGCCGCCTCCGCCGGAGGGTCAGGCCTCTCGGTGAGGAAGTCGCGAGAAACCCAACCGGCGAACCCGTCGACGTAGCCGCCAACCCAGGCGCCGGTGTCGTGGGGCGCCGCAATGAACTCGGCATTGTCGGGAACTGTGGCGATCACCTCGGCATCCCCAAAAGGTCCGGACCGCAGGTTCAGTCCTCCATCGGCCCGAATAAGCCACGTTGTGCCATTGGTTGGCGGAGTGGGACGAAACGCCTCGTCCGAAGCCATGAGTTGCGAGACAACCTCGGCATTCACGGGATCAATGGTGACCTCGCCTCCGCCATGCTGCCGCACCACTGCGTTGGCAAATACCTGGATGGTATCTCCGCCCCGAATCAGAGCTTCTCCCTGTGGCTCACCGAGGATCTGCGCACCTCCGTGCAGATTCCAGAAGTTGGCGATAGCACCCGAGATCGTGTGCCCCTGGCTCCCAACAACGACACAACTTGAACTCGACGCCGTGCAGACACCGGGACCGGCCTGACCAGCGGCAGGATCGATTGACCTGAGTTTTGTCGTCGGGATCGCAGTGCCACCAAGGGTTCCCTGATCCGGACGATGCAGCAGAGCGAGACCGGCGAAGTCCTGGCGGATGCCACCATCCGACTCCGAGTACCGGGGCTCAGACAACGGCGGACCGATTACCTCTTCACCGCCCGCAAGTTCCCAGGCAGCGAGGAATGGAGCGGAGAGATTGTGACCGGTAGCGGGAAAGTACCTACCAATGGACTCGTCGACCTGCTCCAACACCAACGCCGAATCCTGATCCGGGGCGATGGTTGGCTGGACCTGTGGCTCGATGATCTGATCGGACTGGTCCACCGGAGTCTCGGAAACCGGGGTTCCATCATCTGGCTGAATGGGTGGCGACTCCTGACCACGAGCAGTGAAAGGGAGCAACATACCGCCAGCGAGCGCGAGCATCCCGCGGAGGACCACTCGGCGCGAGTGACCGGGACGTGAATGGGAATGTGACGTGCTAGGAGACATGAGGCTTCTCTGGAAATGACTACTGATCCAACAATCCGCCACCCAGATTTGTAGACTGGGCGACGACAGTTCTTTCCCTGAAACGACTGGCACGAACGGATGGTGTTACGAACGACCGGGGTGGCGACGCAATGACGAATGCATTGAGGGTTGGCGCAGTCTTTCCGCAAACCGAGATGAGCGCAGACCGAGCGGAGATTCGATCGTGGATCGAGGGCGTGCGCGACCTGGGGTTTCAGCATGTGCTGGCCTACGATCACGTGCTGAGCGGAGACCAGACCTACCACTTTCCGAAACTGGTCGGTCGCTATGACGAAACAAAACCATTCCAGGAAGTCATGGTGTTGTTTGGCTACATGGCAGCCATCGCGCCGGAGATGGAAGCGGTCTCCGGGGTGGTGATCCTTCCCCAGCGACAGACCGCCCTGGTGGCGAAACAGGCGGCCACGGTGGACATCCTGACCGGCGGCAGGTTGCGACTCGGAGTAGGGATCGGCTGGAACGACATCGAGTACCAGGGACTCAACGAGACGTTCACGAACCGTGGAAAGCGGTTGGAAGAGCAGATCGATCTGCTCCGACGCCTGTGGCAGCAGCCAATCATCAGCTACGAGGGCCAATGGCACACGATCGACCATGCCGGACTCGCTCCCCTGCCGATCCAACGGCCGATTCCGATATGGATTGGCGGAAGCGCAGATGTCGCGTTGCAGCGAGCGGCCCGCATCGCAGATGGATTCATCTCGAACAATGGCGTAAACCTCGACCGGTCAGCGCATGAAGTGAACGTCATTCGCGCGGAATTGGAGCGAATTGGGCGCCCACCGACCAGCTTCGGGTTCGAGCCGCGATTGAATCTTGCCGAGGACTCGGACGCTACCTGGCGACAGGCAATTGCCTGGTGGCAGGAGCAGGGTGCCACGCACGTCTCGATCAACACGATGGGCGCTGGCTGCGTCTCCATCAATGACCATCTGGCGGGCCTGGCGCGGATCAAGCGTGTACTGGACGACCTGTGATGATGTTGGCCTGACGCGCCCGGGCGGTGCCTAAAAGCCGGGGCAACGAGCGTGTTTGCCACCAGATGAAACACCCCCGATGCTGGAGCATCGGGGGTGTTCGTGTTGATGAGTGCTTTTGGCTGGCCTAGTCGCGCCGGCCCGAGATGAGCGACACGTAATAGAGCAAGGTAAGGAGCGACGTCACGAAAGCCGCGACGTACGTCCAGGCTGCCGCGCTCAGCACGGCGGCGACGCCCTTGCTGTCTTCTCCACCGCGAACGCCACCATCGGCCAGTCCGACCGCGACCAGAGCCTCCTTCGCCCGACGTGAAGCGTCGAACTCAACCGGGAGCGTGACCAACGTAAAGATGGTCGTGAGCGAGAAGAGGATGACGCCGATCCAGGACATGTACTGATTGTTCATCAGGATGCCGAGGAAGAGAATCCCGAACCCAAGCTTGGAGCCAATATTGACGGCCGGCACGATGGCGGTGCGGACCTTGAGGGCCGAGTACCCCTGCGCGTGCTGGATGGCGTGGCCGGCCTCGTGAGCGGCGATGCCGATGGCGGAAATCGAGTTCACGCCGTAGACACCCTGCGAGAGCCGAAGCACGCGGTCGCGCGGGTCGTAGTGATCGGTCAGTTCGCCCTGAACGGGCTCGATGGCCACTCCCTGAAGCCCTTCAGCGTCGAGAATCCGGCGGGCGGCCTGCGCACCGGTGGCGACGGCGGGTACCTGTGAATATTTCTTGTACGTTCCCTGCACCTTTGCCTGTGCCCAGAGGGACAGAATGAGGGCCGGGGCCATTAGGATGATGTACAGGAGCATGAAGTTCGTTCCTTGTGGTGATACGTCAGCGATTCGGCTCTGATAGAGTCGTGGCGCATGCGCCGGACTGGCGTGATGTCCCCTTTTTCCTCCGACTCTCATTCTACAAGAAATGGTTCCCCGATCGTGGCACACTGACCGTACGTTAGGGGAGGTCATCCGGACTCGCCGGAGGGAGACAACCATCAACACGCTGCTGACTGACATTAAAGATCGATTCGATCCGATGCTCGAGCGTGAGCTTGAGCAGGCCGTGGCGCAGATCGACGGCTCCGCCCCGCTGCTGGGGCGCATGGTGAGATTTCACCTGGGCTGGGTCGAACCGGATGGAGCGCCGACGGATCGAACGGTGCGCCAGACGATCCAAGGAAAGCGCATCCGGCCCTACCTGACGCTGCTGACGACCGAGGCCCTTGGGGGAACGCCGGACAACGCGATTCCCATCGCGGCGGCGATCGAACTGTTGCACAACTTCACGCTGATCCACGACGACATCCAGGACCGAAGCCCGAATCGTCGTCATCGGGCGACGGTGTGGCGAGTGTGGGGTGACGCGCAGGCGATCAATGCGGGTGATGCCCTGTTTGCGGCGGCCCAGCGAACCTTGCTGCGAACACCCCTGGCGGCGGTGGCAGCGCCGACGTTGCTCCACGTGAGTGATGCGTTCAACGCGATGACGACAGAGATCGTTCGTGGACAGACTGCCGACCTGGAATTCGAACACGCCAGCAGCGTGACGGCGGACGATTACCTAACGATGATCCGGGGGAAGACGGCGGCCATTCTCCGCTTTTCGGCATGGGCCGGCGCCGTGGCAGCGGGCCAGAGCGAGGCGGTGGCTGCCAGCCTGGGCGAGCTTGGCGAAGCGCTCGGGATCGGATTCCAGATCCGGGACGACATTCTCGGGGTCTGGGGGGCGAATGACGAGACCGGGAAGGACCAGGGCGACGACATTCGCCGCAAGAAGAAGTCCCTGCCAATCCTGCTGCTGACGGAGCAGGCGACGCCAGATGACACCGACCGCCTGGCTGCGCTTTACAAGGCTGAAGTTATCGACGAAGCCGGGGTGGAGGAGGTGCGAGCAATGCTCGACCGACACGACATCGAATCCCAGGCCATGGCGATGATGTCGGCGTACCACCAGAAGGCGAGCGCGGCATTGGAGACCAGTGTGCCCGCCGAGCGTCGGGATGCACTGGCCAGTCTGCTGCACATGCTCGACACACGCGTCTCCTGAACGTGCGTCACGAAAGGGGAGCCAACCATGCGGAAACGGCGACCTGATCTGGCAGAAGACGAGAAACCGGCACCGCGACCAGGCCGCATCACCGATCTCTCAGCGCAGGCTCGTGACGCCGAACGGTTCAATGTCTTCATCGAAGGCACCTTTGCCTTTGGCCTCGCCGGCACAGTGGTCGAGCGAGAGGGATTGCGGGTCGGACAGGAGTTATCCCAGGACGACCTCGACCGGTTGCTGGCCGCGGAAGCCTATTTCCGGGCGCTGAACGCGGCGCTGCATTTTCTCGCCTATCGGCCGCGCTCCGAGGGCGAGATTCGCCAACGCCTGCGACGGAGCGATACCGCGAACGAGGTGATCGACTCGGTGCTGGAGCAGCTCCGCGAGTGGCGATATGTCGATGATGAGGACTTTGCCCAGCGCTGGATCGAGAATCGCTCACAACACCGGCCGCGCGGCGCACGTCTCCTGACGCAGGAACTGCGGGCCAAGGGCGTTGATCCGGAGGTGGTGAGCCGAACGATCGAGGAGGCCGAGCTGGATGAGACGGCGCAGGCGATGGAGGCTGCACGCAAGCGTTGGCAGCAGCTCGCATCGCTCGAGCCGGACGTGCGGGAGAGACGGCTGATCGGCTTCCTCCAGCGCCGGGGATTTGGGTACGACTCCATTCGCCAGGTGCTCGAGGCATTGCGTACCGAGGAAGAGATGCCTGACGAGGCGTAGCCACCTCGCGGGCCCCGCCAAACAACCTGGTGACAGACGCGGCACCGAACACGGTTGTGGTACGATGAAGGAGGCTGCGGAAGGACGCACGTCACTCGGCACCAGCACCTCCTCTCCCACCCCCATTGATCACCAATCTGGCCAGCAACAGCATCGCTTCGGCACCCCTCGCGGCAGCCAGGCGTTGGCTGGGTTTTTGCGTTGGGCCAACTTGCGGCTAACCAGCCGCGCTGACAGGAGACACGTCCACAAATGGCAGAGATCCGCTGGTATGGACATACGGCCGTTCGCATCAAGGCGAAGGAAGCCACCATTATTGCCGACCCGGTCGACCGTTCCACCGGCTACGGGATGGGCAAGCAGAACGCCGACATCGTGACGCTCAGCGGCGATCCCCAGGGGCGCAATCTTGACGCGATCCGCCCGGACTACCAGGTCATCGAGGGGCCGGGAGAGTATGAGATGCATGACGTGTTCGTCTCGGGCGCCCGAACCTACCAGGACGATGCAAAGGGTGCCAGCCAGGGCTACAACACGACGTATGTCTTCGATGTCGAGGGCATGAAGATCGGTCACCTCGGGAACCTGGGCCACACGTTGAGCGAATCGCAGGCCGAGTCCCTGGAAGATATCGACATCCTGCTGGTGCCAGTAGGAGGCGGGACCGGCCTTACCTACGAAAAGGCCGCCCAGATCGCAACCGACCTTTCGCCGAAGATCGTGATTCCCATCCGCTATGCGACCAGCATCGGGGACGCCCAACTCGGCGACCTTGGCGAGTTTTGCCGCAAGCTGGGAGTAGAAGTTCCGGAAGCCGAAGACAAACTGGTGGTAAAGCCAAGCGACCTTGGTGAGACGATGGTGCTCAAGGTGCTGGCTCCCGACAGCGACCCGGTCCGTCGCTGACCCGATTATGTGCTTCCGAATTGTCGTGTGTGACGTTGACTGCTGGTGTGATGGAGGGGCTGGATGCCGAAATACATCTTCGTAACGGGTGGCGTCGTGTCATCCATTGGCAAAGGGATCACCACGGCCTCGCTCGGGCGGATGATCAAGAACCGCGGAGCGAGCATCTCGATCATGAAGCTCGATCCCTACCTCAATGTGGACCCGGGAACGATGTCGCCATACCAGCATGGCGAGTGCTTCGTGACCGATGACGGCGCCGAAACTGACCTGGACCTTGGGCACTACGAACGATTCATCGACGAGAACCTCTCCCGGGCCTCCAACGTGACGTCTGGGCAGCTGTATTCGAGCGTGATCGCCAAGGAGCGACGGGGTGATTACCTGGGCGGGACGATCCAGGTCATTCCCCATATCACCAACGAGATCAAGGAACGCATCCAGCTTGCCTCACGCCAGCACGACTCGGATGTGGTGATCGTGGAGGTCGGCGGCACGGTTGGTGATATCGAAGGCCAGGCGTACATCGAGGCGATTCGCCAGATGCGACGAGACGTTGGACGTGCGAACAGCCTCTACATTCACGTCACGTTGTTGCCGCAACTCGGCGCCACCGGCGAGATGAAGACGAAGCCGACGCAGCAGTCGGTGCGGGAGCTTCGCGGCTTTGGTATCCAGCCAGACATCATCGTCTGCCGAGCGGATGCCGAGATTCCCGACGACGTACGCGACAAGATCGCGCTCTTCTGCGATGTCGAGCCGGAGGCCGTGATCGGGATGCCAACGGCCGAGACGATCTACGAAGTGCCACTGGTGCTCGAAGAGGCCGGGCTCGGCCGTTATGTCGCCAATCACTTTGGCCTGCCGCTCGAGCCCGACCTGAGTACGTGGCGGGAAATGGTTGGCCGCATCAAGGAAGAGAAACCGACGATCCGCATTGGACTCGTCGGCAAGTACGTCGAACTCCACGATGCGTATATCTCGGTCACCGAAGCACTGATGCACGCTGGACTGCACCACGACGTGGATGTGGACGTGGTGTGGATCAATTCGGAGACGGCGACCGGCCCGGAGATGGAGCAACAGCTCCGCAAGGTGTCTGGCGTCGTGGTGCCGGGAGGCTTCGGGCCACGCGGGATCGAGGGCAAGGTCCAGGCGGTGCAGTTCGCGCGCGAGCGGGGCATCCCCTACCTCGGACTTTGCTATGGACTGCACATGGCCGTGATCGAGGTTGCGCGAAACCTTCTCGGCCTCGAAGGCGCCAATTCAACCGAAATCGATGCGCAGACTCCGCACCCCGTGATTGATCTGATGCCGGACCAGCTTGGCGTCGACATGGGCGGAACAATGCGGCTTGGACTGTGGCCCTGCCAACTGCGCGAGAGCACGAAGGCGGCCGAAGCCTATGGCACCGACATGGTGCAGGAGCGACACCGGCACCGCTTCGAAGTGAGCAACGCCTATCGCGAGCAACTCGAATCGGTCGGGCTGATCGTCAGCGGGGCGTCGCCAGACAA
>JAEZJB010000322.1 GCA_023415845.1 Chloroflexota bacterium
GCCCGGGTTGCCGATCACAACGACCTGGTGACGCTGGCCGAATCGGCCACGATTCCGGTGATGAACGGCCTGTCGGACAAATGCCACCCGCTGCAGGCCCTCGCCGACCTCCTGACGTTGCAGGAGACGTTTGGGGAGCTCAAGGGCCTGAAGCTGGCCTACCTGGGTGACGGCAACAACATGGCGGCGTCGCTCATGCTCTCCGGGGCGGCGATGGGAGTGAGTGTGACCGTGGCCGCGCCCGCCCATCTCCAGATATCGGAGGACATCGTGCGGCACGCTCAGTGGCTTGGCAGCGCCAATGGGGCGGTGATCGAGGTCACCGAGGATCCAGCAGTGGCGGTCAAGGGGGCGGATGCCGTGTACACCGACGTGCACGTGTCGATGGGCCAGCTCGATGGAGCGGCCCGGGCCGTGGCGCTGGCGCCATACAAGGTGACGGCGGACCTGATGGCGGCGGCCAACCCGAAGGCGGTCTTCATGCACTGCCTGCCGATGCATCGCGACGAGGAAGTCTCCGCCGACGTGGCAGACGGACCACAGTCGATCATTTTCGACCAGGCCGAAAACCGCTTGCACATGCACAAGGCCCTCCTGCTGCACACCCTTTGCTAGAAACTGGTCGACGCTGACCTGGAGCCGTACCGATGATCGATCTCGCCGCCAAACCAACCGAGCCGGATGTGTCCTCTGCCAGTGACTGGGTGACGTTCCTCCCGTCGCTACGGGGCAAGGACATCCTGCGGGACACGGACCTGACACCGGACGAGATCGAGGCGATTGTGGCTACCGCCGGCGTGCTGAAAAAGTTGCGGGCCGACCACATTCCCCATCCCTGGCTGGCGGCGAAGACGTTGGGCCTGATCTTCCAGCATCCCAGCACCCGGACCCGCACGGCGTTTCAAGCCGGGATGGAGCAACTGGGTGGGCAGGCGATCTTCCTGGGCATCGACGACCTGCAACTCAAGCGGGGCGAGACGATCGAGGACACGGCGCACATTTTCAGTCGCTATGTGGATGCGATCGCCGTCCGTGTGGAGAACCTTTCCGACCTCGAAGAGCTGGCATCGGGTGCGACCGTGCCGGTCTTCAATGGCCTGACGTCGTTCAACCATCCGATCGAGGCGTTGAGCGACATCTTTACGCTTCAGGAGCGATTTGGTCGGCTCAAGGGGCTGCGGTTCGCCTATCTGGGAGATGGGAACAATGTCTGCCATTCCCTGATGCTGGCCTGCACGGCGGTCGGGATCGACTTCGCCTATGCTGGCCCGGCCGAGTACGGTCCGAATCCGGAAGTGGTCGAGACCGCCCGGCACCTCGCGGCGACCGCTGGCAGTCAACTGATCATGACCGAGGATCCATACGAAGCGGTGACTGGTGCCGATGCGGTGTACACCGACGTCCACGAGAGCATGGGCGAGCAGGTGAATCCCGGCAAGCTGATGGCACTGGCTCCCTATCGGGTTACCGAACGGGTCATGGCTGCCGCCAGTCCCACAGCGGTCTTCATGCACTGCCTGCCGCTCCATCGTGGCCAGGAAGTCGAATCTGCCGTCGCCGATGGTCCGCAATCGATCATCTTTGACCAGGCGGAGAATCGGCTTCACGTTCACAAGGCGGTTCTGCTGCAGGCACTGCATGACGAGCGTCGGCACGAGGCTGATCCTGCTTCGCGCGAATGAGCGTCAGGATGGACGGATGCGTTGCGGTCGCAGGGTGCGATCGTGTGATGACATGACGGAGGTTGAACATGGCAATGGTGGAATGCCCGGAGTGCGCGGCCGAAATCGAAGTTGATGACGCAGTGGAGCAGGGCGAGATCGTGCCCTGCCCGGACTGCGGGGCTGATCTTGAGGTCCTGAGCGTAGGCCCGATCACCCTCGGCCTGGCTCCGGAAGAAGGCGAAGACTGGGGCGAATAGCCCTGTCGAGGGCGATTGGCCCAACGACGCACTGGCGAGCAGGGGAGCGATCCCGGCTCGCTCGATGAGGAGATCACTGTGACGGCAATTGGCGTGTTCTGCGCCCGTGTGCGCGTGGAAGAGAAACAGATCATCGAGGCAATCGGCGCAGCCGGGTTTGCCGCGGTGCCCGTTCCTCCCGCGAGCACGCCATTGCCTCCAGGCCCGGCAGCGAGCAATGGCGCGCTGCTGGGCGATCTCCTCGGCGTCGCAGCGGAAGACTCTCACGACTCGATCGTTGCACTGGTTGACCGCGTCACGAATCGGGCGGTGGCGTCGGCCACCCTGCCGATCCTGCGGGCAGCAGGAACCAGGATGATCGACGCCGGTCTGGCAGCGACTGGTTCGCGGCTCGATGTTGCGACGGCACTGGTAGCGGCGGGGATTGCCCGGCCAGCGACGCTGGTGGGTTTCACCGAGGAATCGTCGATTGCAGCAGCCAACCAGCTGGGATATCCGGCGGTGATGCTGGGCCTGCAGCCGGGGTCCTCAACCACGGTGCTGCACGATGCCGATACGGCAGATGCTGTCATCGAGCACCGGGTCGTGCTGGGGACCGGGAATGACGCCGTGGTGTTGTTCCAGGCGGGAGCGCCGCTGGGTGAGAGTCGAACGATCGTCCATGTGATTGGTGGGCGGGCGGTGGCCTTCGAAGGGGCGTTGCCTGTCGCTCGCGGTATTGCGTTGGCGGAAGCCGCGGCGTCCGCACTCCAAGCCGCGCTGGTGGGTGTCGAACTGGCCAATACGGATGAGGGGCTGATCGTCTGGGACATTCATCCCGTGGCCGACTTCCGAAAGGCGCAGCTCCTTGGCGATCGCACCATAGGGGAAGCGATCGTCGCCGAGGTCATGTTGCGGGCGGGTATCGAACCGGTCATGGCGGAGGAGGTGCCGCTTGGCTACGCCCTCAGCGCTTGACCAATCGTCGCTCAGCCTCGCCGAGCAGGCAGATATCGACCTGCTGCACGGCCTGGTCAGTATCGAAAGCCTGTCCTACCACGAAGCCGATGCCGTGGGCTGGTTACGCCAGCAGATGGCCGATCGCGGGATGTCCGTGATCGATGACAAGGCAGGGAATGCGGTCGCCTCGGTAGGCGAAGGTGACCGGCATGTGGTGCTCCTCGGACACATCGATACCGTGCCTGGGCGTGTGCCAGTGCGGATCGAAGACGGTGAACTCTGGGGGCGTGGCGCGGTCGATGCCAAGGGACCGCTGGCGACATTTGTCGCAGCGGCCAGTGCAGCGGCGGCCGAGCTGTCCTGCCGGGTCACCGTGGTTGGGGCGGTAGGTGAAGAAGTGATCGGGTCGCCAGGCGCGAATGAAGTCGCTGCCTGGGAGTCGCCCGATTTCTGCATTATCGGTGAGCCGAGCGGCTGGGATGCCATCTGCCTCGGATACCGCGGGTCGATTTCGCTGCAGTATGTCCTGGAGCAATCGACTCGGCACACCGCCGGGCCGGGAGAATCGGTGGCCGAGGAGACCGTGCAGTTCTGGAATTCCCTGCGCGCGGAACTCGACCGGTGGAACGCGGATGCCAAGGGGAGCTTCGGCTCGATTGGTCATTCACTCCGTGGGTTCAATACCTCGGGAGACGGCCTGACCGACCGGGCAGAGCTTTCGATTGGTCTGCGCTTGCCGCCAGACCTGGATATCGATCTCTTGCTGGAACGGATCAGGAGCCTGGCTGCGCCGGGCCAGATTCGGGTCGACGGCATTCAGGAGGGTTACCGAACGGGCAAGACCAGCAAGCTGGTACCGCCGTTCCTGCGATCGATTCGGGAAGCGGGCGGAAACCCACGCTTCACGCTCAAGCTCGGTACCTCGGACATGAATGTCGTGGGGCCAGTCTGGAAGTGCCCGATCGTGGCCTATGGACCTGGTGATTCGTCGCTGGACCATACGCCCGATGAACGAATCGTGCTGTCCGAATACCTTGCGGCGATTCGCATCCTGCGCAACGTCCTCGTTGCGCTGTAGCCTGCCAGCGCTGGAAAGACCCTCGCCATGACCACCGTTATCTCCACCGCCGGACTGAGACTGGGTGTGCTCGTCTCATTTCTACGGCAGGAAGAAAAACTCATTCTCCAGGCTGCCCGTGCCCGTGGCATGGAGGTTTCTCCCATCTTCGATCGCGAACTGACGCTGAACGTGTCTGCGCCCACCGCCGCCGAGAGTGGCATCGACATCGATGTCCTGCTCGACCGGAGCGTCGTGCATTCACGAGCTGGCTACACGCTGTTCGCGATGGATCGCTGGGGCATTCCTACCCTGAACTCCTCGGCCGCCGTCACGATCTGCGATGACAAGGCCCGGGCGAGCATGGTGCTGGAGGCAGCAGGCATTCCCTCGCCGAAAACGTTCGTGGCCTACTCGGAAGAAGCGGCACTCAGGGCGTGTGAGGAACTTGGCTACCCGGCTGTGCTGAAACCTGTTACCGGCTCGTGGGGACGCCTGATTGCCAAGGTGAACGGGCCCGAACAGGCCCGGGCGATCATTGCCCAGAAATCGGAGCATGGGTCGTTCCATCACGAGATCTACTACATCCAGGAATTCATCGAGAAACCAGGTCGGGACATTCGCGCCTATGTGATTGGCGGGCAGGTCATCGCCGCCTCCTATCGCACGTCGGAGCACTGGATCACCAATGCCGCGCGCGGGGCAGTGTCGGTGCCGTGTCCCATCACGCCCGAGATCGAGGAACTCGCACTCAGGTCGTGTGCCGTCGTTGGCGCCCGGCTGGCAGGCGTCGACCTGATCGAGACCGACGAAGGTCTCAAGGTGATTGAGATCAATACCGGCGGCGAGTTCAAGGGCCTGATGACAACGACCGACCGGGACCTGGCGGGTGAGATCGTGGAAGAGGCGGCGAGGATTGCCAGGGAGCGGCAGGAGAATCCGGTGGCCGCCATCGCCTGACCCATTTTCAGTCGGGACATAACGCAGCGTTTCGTATATGCTCAGACTCAACAGGCATTGAAGGGGACACGGTTCCTCGGCATCGGCCATCAGCGAGCGGGGAGATGGTGGAAGCCCCGCAGGCGCGATCGAGACGATCAAGACCCCTGAGCCGCCGGAAGAACCTCGCCTGAGCGAGAAGTAGAACCGGCCGGAATCCTCCGTTATCGGGATTGGGTTGCCCTCATCACCCAGATGACCGCGACCCGGAAAGGCGGTCGACCGCGAGGTCGGCGGCGAACAAAGGTGGTACCACGGCGCGGAGTCCGCCGTCCTTTGATTGGACGAGCGACTCCGCGTCTTTCTGTTTCGGCGAGGCCAGCGCCGGGGACGAACTGGCCGGGAAGGAACACATGCTGGTACCACCACCCATGCTCGAATCGGCTCCGCTCCGCGTTGGCGTGCTCCTCTCGCGGGTGCGAGTCGAGGAGAAGCTCCTGCTGACCGAACTCGAGGTGCGAGGTGTCGAAGTTGTACGGTTCGATGACCGGCAGTTCACACTCGACCTCACCGACCCGTCGATGACTGACTGCGACGTCATTCTCGAGCGCTGCATCAACCACCTGCGGGCGCTCTACACGCTCAGGGTGTTGAACGACTGGGGAGTACCGACGGTCAACACCTACGAGGTTGCCAATATCTGCGGTGACAAGTTGCTGACTTCGACCGCCCTGGTGCGGAATGGCGTACCGACCCCACGCACCATCATCGCCTTTACCCCCGAGTCCGCCATCGAGGCGATCGAGGAGATGGGGTACCCGGTGGTGTTGAAGCCTGCGGTGGGGTCGTGGGGCCGGTTGCTCGCGCGCGTCAATGACCGTGACGCGGCGGAAGCCCTCCTGGAGCACAAGGTGACGCTGGGATCGTTCCACCACGGCGCGTTCTACATTCAGGAATACGTCGAGAAGGACGGTCGGGACATCCGGGCATTCGTCGTCGATGGTGAGACGATCTGCGCCATCTACCGCGATTCGCCGCACTGGATCACCAACACCGCCCGCGGGGGCCGGGCAAGCAATTGCCCCGTCACCCCTGAACTGGCTTCGATCTCGGAAGCCGCCGCCGCGGCAGTTGGCGGCGGAGTGGTTGCCGTGGACCTCTTCGAAACCGCGCAGGGGCTGCAGGTCAACGAGGTGAACTACACCATGGAGTTCCGCAACAGCATCGACACCACCGGCGTCAACATCCCGGCGAGGGTGGTGGACTACGTGATCAAGGTTGGTCAGGCGTCACGCGCTCGTCGCCTCGAAGCGGCCATCGCGGCCGACTAGCGTCCATTTTTCGATTGGCACCAGGCAAGGTCGGGTCGAACCGGTCGCCAGGATTTTAGAAATCAGGAGTTCTCATCATCATGTTGAACGTTTCGGTTATTGGCGGTAGTGGGTACGCTGGCGGAGAACTGGTTCGACTGCTGCTCGGGCATCCGGAAGTCGATCTCAGGCAGGTGACCTCGGAGCGCAACGCAGGCAAATTCATCCGCACTGTTCACCCCAACCTCCGGAAGCGCACGGACCTGAAGTTTGTGGCCTCGGCCGACCTCGAGCCCTGCGACGTGCTCTTTCTGGCC
>JAEZJB010000324.1 GCA_023415845.1 Chloroflexota bacterium
CACGTCCGTGGGACCAGGCATCGAGGATGGCTGCCTTCGGTTGCTTCATCCCCTTTTCGGACGCCACCATGGCCCGGACGTCCAGAATCTGGCGCGGGAGTGGGATGTCGACAGGACAGACGGTTTCACAGGCATTGCAGGAGAGACAGAGGCTTTGGGGGCCGGCGGCGTTGTCGATTCCATTGAGGAACGGCGTCACGACCAGCCCGATCGCGCCGGAATAGATGTAGCCGAAGACGTGCCCTCCGACCTCACGGTAGGGTGGGCAGACGTTGGCGCAGGCGGCACAGCGAATGCAGTGGAGCGCCTCGCGGAATTCAGGCATCTCCCGCATCCGGCGGCGGCCGTTGTCCACCAGCACGATGTGCTGCTCGTGACCGGGCGTGGGTCCATGGATGAACGTGGTGTAGACCGTCAGCCGCTGGGCTGTGGCCGAACGAGCGAGCACGCGGAGTTGCGTCATCGCGTCGTCGTAGGTGGGCACCAGTTTTTCGATGCCGGCGAGCACAACATGAACGGGAGGTAAGGAAGAGGTCAGGCGGCCGTTCCCCTCGTTGGTGACCATCATGACGGTGCCGGCCTCGGCGATCAGGGCGTTGGCGCCGGTGATGCCCATGCCGGCATCGAAGAAGACATCGCGAATGGCGTCGCGGGCGGCATGAACCTGTTCGGTGACATTCTCCGTCGAGATCTCGCGTCCGAGCTCCTCGGTGAAGACCGTTCCGACCTCCTGCCGGGAGAGGTGGATGGCAGGCATCACCATGTGGCTCGGTCGCTCGCCGCGTAACTGGACGATCCATTCGCCGAGGTCGGTTTCGACGACATCGATGCCGTCTTCGGCCAGAAAGGCGTTGAGTTCGATCTCCTCCGAGACCATCGACTTCGACTTGGCGATCAACCTGACGCCGCGTTCGGTGGCGAGGCGATGGATGATCGCGGTTGCCTCGTCGGCGTCGGCGGCGTAGTGAACGATGGTGCCGGCGGCTTTCGCCTGCTCGGCGAACTGCTCGAGGTAGTGGTCGAGGTTGTCGATCGCCTCGGTCTTGGCCGCCTTGAGCCTGCCGCGGAGCTCATCGAACTCGACTTCGGCCATGACGTTGGACCGGTCGCGCCGCCAGCTTTGCTGGAAGTTCGTGAGGGAGGTGGAGAGCTGGGGATTCTCGATCGCACGCTCGTAGCGTTCGGGAAAAGGTCGATCGTCGTGGCCGCGGTGGTGCATGTGGGGCTGGGTCTCGGTATGGGGCTGGGCCATGACGGTTCTCCTGGTCCCGGTGGATCAGTACGGTCGATCGATCAGGATGACGTGGAATTCTCCCGGTCCCTGCACGCCGACGGTGAGCTGGCGTTCGATATCCGCAGTGCGGCTGGGGCCGGTGATGAAGGTGGCGTACGAGGCGCCGTCGGCGGAGATCCGCCGGAGCACCGGTGCCGCCTCGTCCAGGGTTGGCAGCATGTTGGTATGAGCGCTGATCACGACCAGGCACTCCGTCATCAAGGTGACGGAGCGTGATTCGAGTCGCGGTTCGGCGAGAATGGACGTACCGGTCTCGGCGACGGTGGCCTCGGCCACCGCGACCCCCAGGGGCTGGTCGCGAACTTCGCCGGGGTCACGCGGGACCTGGCAGGCCAGGCCCAGCCGCTGGAGGGCAGCGACGAGATTCGAGGCCCGGGTACGCACTTCGGCGGAGATCCAAACGTGGCTGGTGTTCTTCTGGCGGGCGAGTTCCGCGATTCGTTCGGCTGCCGCCGGCAGGTCGAACGCCGAATGCACCTGGCCACCGACGGCGGTCAGGCGGGCGGTGAAGAGTTCGGTTGGCGAGAGGCTGGTATCGGTCATGAACCTGGCCAGTGAGTTGATCCGAAGCGCCGCGACTGGCGGCCAGATCAACCCACTTGCCTGACAGGCAACCGGAATCGCGCTGGGAGCCGGCAGTTGGCGCTGCGGATGACGGGTAGCGGACCTGACGAAACCGGCCCGGACGTCCTGCTAGGATACCGCCGGCTAGAGTGTTGCGCCGATGATCCAGGGGTTGAATTCTTCCTCCCCGATGCCAGCCGCTTCACTCTTGCTCTGCTTGCCCGACGCCACGGCCAGGATCTCGTCGAAGATTTCCTGTCCCATTTCCTGGAGGCTCAACCCGTCGAGCATGCGACCGGCATTGATGTCCATGTCGGGTTCCTGCTTGGCGTAGAGCGCGCTGTTGGTCGCGACTTTGATCGAAGGCGAGGGCTTGAACCCGAAGGCCGATCCGCGGCCGGTGGTAAAGACCACGATGTTGCAACCACCGGCAACCTGACCGGTGGCCGAGACCGGATCGTAGCCGGGGGTGTCCATGTGCAGGAATCCCTTCGAGGTGATCCGCTCGGCGTAGTCCAGCACATCGACCATGGGCGTGGTGCCGGACTTGGCGATGGCACCCAATGACTTCTCGTAGATGGTCGTCAGGCCACCGAGCTTGTTGCCCGGCGACGGATTGTTGTCGATGGATGCCCCGAACATCGACGTGTAGTTTTCCCACCAGTGAATCTTGTCCACCAGTTTCTGGCCGACTTCCGGGGAGATGGCCCGGCGAGTCAACAGGTGCTCACCGCCGTACACCTCGCTCGTTTCACCGAGGACCACCGTGCCACCCTGGCGCACGATCAGGTCGCAGGCTTCGCCGAGGGCGGGGTTGGCGGTGACGCCCGACCAGCCGTCGGAGCCGCCACACTGCAGCGCTACCACCAGTTCAGAGGCAGGAACCGCTTCGCGGACGGCCCTGTTCGCTTCGGGCAGGATCTCCATCACAGCAGCGATCCCGGCTTCCACGGTTTTCAGGAAGCCGCCGTCCTCCTGAATGGTGAGCACCTTTGGCTGGTGACCCTGCGCAAGGTGCCCGGTTTCGATGATGTCTTCCGGCTGGTTGGTTTCGCAGCCCAGGGAGACGATCACGTACCCCCCAACGTTAGGATGATCGACCATGCCAGCCATGGTTTTCTGCAGCATGCCAAGGTAGTCGGAGCCGTAATGGGCGCCACAGCCGCCCTTGGTGGCAAACGCGATGACGCCATCGACGTTGGGGTATTGGTCGAGGATCGGGTTGTTGCGGAAATGGTCGGCAACCCGGCGGACGGCGGTGGACGAGCAGTTCACCGAGGCGAGCAGCGCCACGAAGTTGCGGGTACCGACCCGGCCATCGGCGCGGCGGAAGCCCATGAACGTGCGGCGCTCTGCTTCCGGCACGTAGTCGACCGGGATGACGTTTTCGCTGAAGCCGTAGTCGAGTTCGAGTTCGCCCTGATGCACCTCGAGATTCTGGGTGTGGACATGCTGGCCGGGCAGGATGTCCTGCGAGGCGAAGCCGATGATCTGCCCGTAGCGATGAACGGGCTCTCCCCGGGCGATCATCCGCGTCGCCACCTTGTGCCCGGGAGGAACCATCTGGCTGATGGTGATGTCGGCACCCTCACCTGTCAGCACGGTTTTGGGCAGCAGGGGGACCTTGGCGATGACGACGTCGTCGTTCGGATTCAACCTGACGGTGACATCGGCGATATGGACGGTGCCACGGTTGGCACGAGAGAGGATGGGCGAGTCGATCGAGGTCATCGGGGATCCTTGTCCTGAGGTGTTGGGGGAACCGGAGAGAACTGTCCGGGATCAGCGGGCAGTCCACCCGCCGTCGATGGCGAACTGGGCCCCGGTGACGAAGGCTGACTCGTCGGAGGCGAGGTAGAGGGCGAGAGGGGCAATTTCGGACGGTTTGCCCATGCGGCCAATCGGCTGGCGAGCATGGAGCTGCTTGCGCGTCTCCTCAATTTCACCCTGGTGGTACTTCTGCAGGTAGGCCTCGACAAACGGGCTTTCAACGGTGCCGGGGCAGATGGCGTTGCAGCGAATGCCCTTGTCAACGTAGTCCATGGCGATCGACTGGGTCATCGAGATGACGGCGCCCTTGGTGGTGCCATAGGCGAACCGTCGTCCGACCGCGACCTGCCCGGCCACGGAGGCGATGTTGACGATGACGCCGCCGGGAGGATCCTGCTTCAGCATCTGGTCCACTGCCGCGTGCGAACAGTTGTAGACACCATGGACGTTGACGTCGATCAATCGCTGGAAATCCTCGGGGGAGGTCTCCAGCAGGTCACCGACCATGCCGATGCCGGCGTTATTGACGAGGATGTCGAGCCGGTCCTCGGCGCGCAGAATCTCGGCGACGGCGGCGTAGGCCTCGTCGCGACTGGTAACGTCGAGATGAATTGGATAGGCACGGCCGCCGGCCCGCGCAATTTCTTCGGCAACGGCAGTTCGCCCTGACTCGTTGATATCGGCGACCGCAACGATGGCGCCATGCTGTGCGAAGAGGAGGGCGATTTCACGACCGATCCCGGAGCCGGCACCGGTGATGAGGGCAGTTTTGCCAGTGAGGTCGAACACGTGGAGATCCTTCCGCAGGAATATCAAAAGTGCAGAATCGTGGGACACCTACCTCGCGAACTCGCGGGTCAGGTCCAGTCATGACGATTGTGGCCCTCGGTTCTGGTGCGCGAATTGTATACAACACGCAGGAAATTGGGAACGGCCTATGATGGTCGGC
>JAEZJB010000355.1 GCA_023415845.1 Chloroflexota bacterium
GACCTGTAACATCAGGAAGGGTTTATTCCGCGAGCACGGCCTGCTGGGCAGCGAAAAGCTCGTTGAGGCCAGACTGGGCGAGTCCGATCATGGTTTGCAGAGCCTCGTGTGAGAACGGTTCGCCCTCAGCGGTGCCCTGAATCTCGACAAATCCATTCTGGTCGGTCATGACGATGTTGGCATCGACATCCGCCCTGGAGTCCTCGCTGTAATCGAGATCAAGGAGTGGAACTCCGCGCACCACGCCGACGCTCACTGCCGCGACCGCCGCCTTGAGCGGATTACGCCGAATCTGTTCTTCCGCAAGCAGCTTGCGGCAGGCCAGAGCAAGAGCGACGTATGAGCCAGTGATCGATGCGCAACGTGTTCCACCATCAGCCTGGATGACATCGCAGTCGAGGATGATGTTGCGCTCGCCAAGCGCCTCCATGTCGGTAATCGCGCGGAGGGCCCGGCCGATCAGCCGCTGAATCTCGACCGTGCGACCGTCCTGCTTGCCGGTGGACGAGGTGCGTCGAATGCGTTTCGGGCTCGAGCGGGGCAGCATGGCGTACTCTGCCGTCACCCACCCCCGGCCCTTGCCCTTCATCCAGTCGGGCACTCCGGACTCCACTGTGGCTGTGCAGAGCACATGGGTGTCGCCCATGCGAATAAGGGCCGATCCTTCGGCGTAGGGGGCAGCATTAACGACGATCTCCACCGGGCGGAGGTCGCGGGCAGTGCGGTCGTAGGAGCGCTTGTTGGGGATGACGATCGTCATCAAGGGGTGCCTTTCTTCGTCTTGCGTGCCGACTCGGCCTGTTGCTGGGCAGCAGTTTCGCGGTAGATCTCCTTCACCCTGGCGAGTCGCCTGGCAATGTCCTTCTCAAAACCGCGTTCGATTGGTTCGTAATAGGTGCGCCCGGCGAGGTTGTCAGGCAGGTTTTGCTGGCCGATGACCCCTTCGTCGAAGTCGTGGGCGTACTTGTAGCCGGCGCCGTAGCCGAGGTCCTTCATCAAGCGAGTTGGCGCATTGCGAAGGTGCAGAGGCACGGGATCGTTGCGAGTGTTGGCGACATCGGCGACGACCTTGCCGTAGGCGGTGTAGACCGAGTTGCTCTTCGGTGCCATGGCCAGGTAGACCACGAGTTGAGCCAGGGCAAGGGCTCCTTCGGGCATGCCGAGAAAGTGGACTGCCTGCTGGGCAGCCATCGCCAGTTCCAGGGCATCGGGATCGGCGAGGCCGACATCTTCCGAAGCAAATCGAATCAGGCGACGAGCGACATAGAGCGGATCGTCCCCACGCTCGAGCATGCGGGCAAGCCAGTAGAGGGCGGCGTCAGGGTCGGAGCCGCGAATGGTCTTGTGCAGCGCGGAAATGGTGTCGTAGTGGTCGTCGCCGGCCTTGTCGTAGGTGGCTGCCCGGCGCTGGGCAGCTTCCTGGACCAGCTCAACTGTGATCACCCGATCGTCGTCCACACCGGCAGAGGCCAATTCCAGGGTGTTGAGGGCAAACCGGGCATCGCCGTTTGCCATGTTCGCCAACAGGGCGGCGGCATCGTCGTCGATGGTGAGGTGTTCGTTGCCAAGACCCCGCTCGGTATCGACCAGCGCGCGGCGCAGAATGGTGACGATGTGCTCGTCATCCAGAGCACGGAGCGTCAACACGCGGGAGCGAGAGAGCAGTGGCGCGTTGACCTCGAACGAGGGATTCTCAGTGGTGGCCCCGATGAGGATCACGGTGCCATCTTCGACGTAGGGGAGGATCGCGTCCTGCTGCGCCTTGTTGAACCGATGGATCTCGTCGATGAAGAGGAGGGTACGGGTGCCGGACATGCCGAGCCGGTCGCGCGCTTCGGCGATCGCCTTGCGGAGGTCGGCGACTCCGGACGACACCGCGCTGACCGGCACGAAGTGCGCCCTGGTGGCGTTGGCGATGATCTGGGCGAGGGTCGTCTTCCCGGTGCCTGGTGGTCCCCATAGAACCACCGACGACAGGCGGTCGGCTTCGATCGCCTTCCGCATCAGGGTGCCAGGACCGATCACATGCTCCTGCCCGACGAGTTCATCGAGCGAGCGCGGCCGCATCCTGGCAGCCAGCGGTCCGCGAGCAGCGAGGTGCTGGACTCGCTGGGCTTCAAACATGTCCACGGCAGGTACTCCGGTCGAATCTGGTCGTCAAGGCGTCGAGAGCGCGACGATTCGTCTCGCGACGGCTCCGCCGGCAGAAAAGCAGACCAGCGTTCGCAGCACCTGGATCAGGCGTCGAGCGACTCCAGTTGGGCGAGCTCGCGCTCGAGCGCCTCGATGTATTCCTCAAGCTCGTTCCGTGAGGTCACGCCAAGCTCGTCGAGGGTGTCGAGAATGCTTTGCAGGTCGTCGATGGTGTCCTGCAATTCGAGGATCGAATCCGCATCGCTTGTCTGGCGACTGTGACTCCGGCCGGGCTGACGCGCGTTATCACTCATGATCGCTGCCACCACTCCATGATCGTAAGGTCCGAACCAACTGCGTAGACAGGTCAGGCCAGCACCGCAAGCAGCACCAGGAAGAGGCTGCCAACGCCACCAAATTCGAGCAGGTCTCGGGTGCTGACATTCTTGCGCTGGGCACGCACGAGCAACAGACCAGCGGCAACATAAAAGACGACGAGCAGAACGGCACCGCCGGTCCAGCCATAGGTTGGCCACCAGTTGAGGGCGACCATCACCTGGGCGAGCACCCAACCACCCAGGACCGCATAGAACACGCGCTGGGGTGGCGCGATGCCACCGCGTTCGAGCGTCTCGAGGATCAGCAATCCGCCAATCAGTCCGACTACCGGTGCCGAGAACCAGGAATCGAGCTTGTTGATATACACGGCGCTGAAGGCCAGGAAGGCGATGGCGTGAACCACCAGGGTATGGATGACCGACGCAACCCTTGTCGCCTGGTCGTCCGTCTCGTCGAGGAGGTCGCGGGAGAGGAGCGCCCCGGCCGTGCCGAGAAAGGCAATGAGGGGACCGATGACGAGCATCGCGCGATTGTGATAGGTAGCAACGAGAAAGATGGCCGCAAACGTGGAGACCAGAGGCACTGCCCAGGCGGTTGCCATGGCGGTTTCGGCACGCGGTTGCCCGACCATGGCGGCGGCGCGGGCAGCGGTGCGTTCGGCCCACCAGGAGCCACCAGCCGCCAGCACCATGGCGACCACGGCCAGCGCCCAGAAGAGGGTGTCGGTATTCTCCAGGACCGGAGGATCAGCGTCGGTGTTGTTGCCAATGGAAATAATGGCCAGGAGCAGCACGAGTCCGGCCGCTACCAGGCTGATTACCACTCCCTGACCATAGGCGGGCTGCCGCGACTCGGCATTGGGGATGCCAAGCCCGTAGACCATGTGTTCATCATCTGGCGTGTCGACTGTCTCCTCGACAATTGACACATCCTGGCGCCCCGGAGCCGGGCGTCGCCGTCCGGTCTTCGCGAGGTCGTCTCGTTGGCTCATGAACCTTCCTGCCCACCATGTGCAACCACGAACGGGTGCATTCAGTCGTTGCCTGCAAGGACGCGCTGCCAGGCAGCCTCGATATCGGCTGCCGGAATCGCGCCCTCCCGGATGATGGTGATGGTATCACCCTCGCGCCCGATCACGGTTGATGGCTGGCCTCCGCGGGCGATTCCGCCATCGAGCACGAGGTCCAGTCGTTCAACCAATTCGGGCGCCAAATCGGCAGCATGACGCACCGGCGGATGGCCGCTGACATTGGCGCTGGTAACCGCGAGGGCGCCGCCGCAGTGTTTGGCCAGCACGAGGGCCACCGAATGATCGGGGACGCGGACGCCAACCGTGCCGTCCGGCGCGACCACCTGTGCAGGCAGACCCGCCCTGGCCTGGACCGCGACGGTCAATGGCCCAGGCCAGTAGCGGCTGGCGAGGCGCATCATGTCCTCGTCCGGCCGGGTGGCGACGCCGAGGAGATCGGCCGGCGAGGCGAGCAGGACCGGAAGGACCTTGCCGGGGTCACGGAGTTTCGATTCAAAGATGCGGTCGAGTGCTGCGGGAAAGGCAAGCGACGCGCCAATGCCATAGACCGTGTCGGTCGGAAATGCCGCGAGTCCTCCATGGCGCAACGTATCGATCGTGCGCTCGAGCGCGCGCGGTTCTTCCAGCCGGAGGATGGTCATGCAGAGGTGTCCCTTTCACCGTGGTTCCCGTTCCTGTGTGGGGATATTACAGCGCCGATTTGATCTGGGCGGCAAGTTGGGCATTGATACCGTCAACTGCCGCGATTTCCTCGATGCTGGCCTCGCGGACCGCCTTGAGCGAGCCGAACGCCTTGATGAGGGCCTTCTTGCGCTTGGGGCCGACACCCGGCACATCATCGAGCTTCGAGTGGAAGGTTGCCTTCGAACGCCGGGCACGGTGGAACGTGACGGCGAAGCGGTGCGCTTCGTCGCGAACCCGCTGGACGAGGAAGAGGGCCTGGGAGTCGCGGGGAAGCAGGATGGAATCGCTGCGACCGGGAAGGAAGAGCTCCTCCTGCTCCTTGGCGAGTCCGCAGATGGGAACTTCCATGCCGACTTCGGCAAGGGCTTCGAGCGCGGCGTTGAGCTGGCCCTTGCCACCATCGATGATGACGAGATCGGGGAGGGTGGTCCACTTGCCGGCTTCTTCCTCGTCGGCCTCGGCGGCACGGCGGAAGCGACGGCCGATGATCTCCTTCATCGATGCAAAATCATCGGCACCGACGACGGTCTTGATGGTGAACTTCCTGTATTCCTTCTTGGCGGGCTTGCCGTCCTGGAAGACGACCATGGAGGCGACCGGATTGGTGCCCTGAAGGTTCGAGTTGTCGAAGCACTCGATTCTGCGGGGCAACCGGGGCAGGTCGAGCGCATCGGCCAGTTCCGTCATCGCGGCGGTCATCTTCATCTCGTCGGAGAGATGCTTGAGCCGGGCCTGCTCCAGATTTTCGGCCGCACTCTTGGCGACCATCTCGACCAACGCGCGGTTGGTGCCCCGCTGCGGCACGGTGACTTCTACCTTGCTGCCACGCAACCCGGCGAGCCAACTGGAGATCATCTCGGACTCGCCCTCGGTGATGGGATGCTGGAGGAACAGGCGAGGGGGGACGACGGCAGCATCGGCGTAGAACTGCGAGACAAAGGACGTGACGATTTCGCTCGGCGCGTCGTTCACCGCGGACTGCATGGGGAAGAATTCGGAGCCGATGATCTTGCCGTTACGCAGGAACCCGACCTGGATGCCGGAATCACCGCCCGCTCCCTGCGCCAGGCCGATGATGTCGGCGTTAGTGCCGGTCGCGGTGACGACCTTCTGGCGTTCGAGCACGTGATTGATGGCGTTGAGGCGGTCGCGCAGTTCGGCCGCACGCTCGAAGTTCCAGGCCTCCGCCGCCTGTTCCATCTCCTCTTCGATGCCGCCGACGATTTCCTCACCGCGACCGGAGAGGAACAAGGTGGCACTCTCGATCGCTTTCATGTACGTGGGACGGTCGACCATGGAAATGCAGGGCGCCGTGCACTGGTGCATGTGGTAGTAGAGGCAGACCTCGTCGTTGCCGGTGATTTTCTTGTCGCACTTGCGGTAGGGAAAGAGGCGGTTGAGGAGATTGATGGTTTTGTAGGCAGCACCGGCGGAGGTGTAGGGACCGAAATACCGGCTTCCGTCGTTGACGATCTGCCGGGTGGAGATCACACGCGGCCATTCTTCGTTGGTGATGCGGATGTATGGATACGTCTTGCTGTCCTTCAGCATGACGTTGTACTTCGGCCAGTACTTCTTGATCAGCTCGTTTTCGAGGATCAGGGCTTCGGTGGGGGTGTCGGTGCGGATGACCTCGAAGTCGGCGATGTGGGCGACGAGTTCGCGGGTCTTCATGTCCTTGCCGCGCTGCGACTGGAAGTAGGAGCGCACGCGGTTACGGAGGGCAATGGCCTTGCCCACGTAAATGACTTTGCCTTCGGCATCTTTCATGAGATAGACGCCGGGTTCCTGGCCGAGGGCCGAAAGTCGCTTCTTGAAATCGGGTGTCTCGTACATCTTCGTTTTCACCCTTTGAGTATAGCGAATCGGAACATTCGTTCGGCTGGTGCATACCGCCGGAATGAGCGGGGGCGGGGTGGACTGAGTGCGGAGACGTGTTTGCAGAAACTCAAAAATTCACAAACTCAAGAATCGTTGATTTGGCGGGCAATTGCGGACCGAGTTTGTGTGGAGATTGGGCGGATGGACTTGCGTGATGGGTGAACGGGTGCGGCGAGAGGGGCGGGGTAGTGTTACCTCTCGTACGCATTGGGGAGGCGAAATCCCGCCACGTGTGGAGAGATTGGCTGTTCGTATGCGGGGTGGTGGGGATGAGGGTGGGCGAATTGGCCCGCCGGGAGCAAGGGCGGACGACAGTCGCCGGAATGGGGCCAGGAGGCGCGAGACGGGCGAGAGGGCAGGGCGGACAACAGCCGCCCGATTGGGGATTGCGACATTGTTGTGCGATCCGGCGGCATGTCCGCCCGTACGCGAATGGGGTTGGGCAGGGACTGGTGGTGGGGATGGGCGAGTCGGTCGGGAGGAGCAGGCGG
>JAEZJB010000027.1 GCA_023415845.1 Chloroflexota bacterium
CCGACATCTCGGCATCCGCTGCAACCGGATAGTCGAACTGCATCGATGCTGGGTCTGGGGCGTAGGTCTCGTCAATCGACACGATATTGACGACGACCATTCCGCCGGCGGTGGCGAGCTGATCCGCCTTGCTCCGCGCATCCTCGACGGCGGCCTGCCGGGCCTGGGATGCGGCCGCGGAGGGGTCATTGACGTAGAAGCTGATGCCCCAGACGTTGTTCGCGCCAGCCGCTACCGCACCATCCAGCACCGTTCCGACCGAATCAATATCGCGAACAGTGACTGTAAGCCCGGCCGAGACTTCATAGCGCTCGATGCCGACGTAGTTTCCGTCGCGATCGTATTCAGCGACCGGATAGACGTTATAGGACGAGGTCTGAATATCCTCGGAAGCAATTCCGGCATCCGTCAATGACTCGGTGATTGCCGTGAGGCTCTCGGCGACCTGCGCCTGGGCTACTTCCAATGACTCGTCATTGGCGACGACGCCGAGGTTCACGTCGGCGGTGTCGGGATCAAGCGTGACAACGCCAACGCCTGAAACGGTGATGGTGCGAGTTACTGATTGCCCAGCTTCAGGTGTCTGAGCGGCAACAACCGGGGAAAGCATCAGCAGGCTTCCCAACAACACAAGGGTCAAGACGCCGAAGCGCCTGGAGCGGCGAAGAAGGTTTCGGCACATGATGTGACACTCCAATTTGGGTATGGCGAGACGATCTCGAAGAGCAATCACGGAGGATGAACGGTGACCGTCACAAGATTGCGCCTGCTGCAAAGCGGACTAGAGATACCGGGAATCAGGAACGGGAATGACGGGAAGTAGTCGAAAGGGCGTACCACGCTGCAATACAGACCACTGCGAGTCCGCCGAAGACAACACTTACGATCATCCAGGAAGAATGATCGGCCTCGTTTTCACTCGACGCACCAAACGGTGCGGTTCGCTCTGACGCCACCTGGCTCGAATTGTCGGCCTCGCCGGGCGCCATCGCCGACACATCCTCCATGGGCTGATCTGCGGCCGAGGCGGCGTCGCCAACTTCAACCATGCCTTGCCGCGCGACTGTTTCATCCCCTGACTGCTCAGACGCTCCAGCACCATCAGTGGTTTCGCCCATGATCACGTCCTGGCGCTGAAGCGTGGCGCTCGGATCCGAATGCGATCCGCCATTGATATCGAAGAAAAGCGAACCCGCAACGACCATGAAGATCAACGCGGCTGCGACTCCAAGAGACCGAACGATTGGAAGCAAGCGGAGAGCCGCCGGCATGTTGACAGATATGTTCTCCTCTCGCGCCGGCCTGGCGAACTCGCTGCCTAGCCTGAATGAGCGAGGAGGAGCAACGTCAGGCAATGATGCCAGAAGCCGAGACGTCGCCTGAAGCTCACGCAACTCCTGCCTCAGCGCAGGATTCTCGCTGATAGCAGCCTCGACCATTGCGCGATCGCTCGGGTCTAGTGTGTCGTCGACGTAAGCGTTCAGCACATCGCTGCTAACACTGGTGGTCATTGGGGACCTCCGGGCGTTTCGGTTGCTGAGACAGCGGTAAAGGCAATCATGGGTAGGTGGTGCCTCGTGGATTCCTGGAATCCGATCAACCTCTCGGTAGCCAAGGTTTCGTAGACGAAAAGTTGCGCAGCCCGCCTACTTTTCCTCAGAAGATAGACGTACAAATCGCTCAAAGAGTTCCCGATTCGCCTGGTCTTCTCGCAGGAGGTTGCGAAGGGTGGATCGACCGCGGCTGATCCGGGATTTCACGGTTCCAACTGCAACACCCATAAGGTTCGCAATGTCCTCATAGCCGTATCCCTGGACGTCGGAAAGCACGATGGCAGTTCTCTGATCTTCGGGGAGTTGGTCGAGAGCCGATTCAAGATACCGCGCGAGTTCGGTGCGACCGGCAAAGGAATCGGGAGCTTCGCTTTGGGCCTGAGTCGTCCATTCAGGCTGGGACTCAAACAACTCCGCATCGAGAGAACGGGTTGGTCGACGATTCCGAGACCGGATCACATCGTACGCCCGGTTCGTCGCGATTCGTAGCAACCACGGACGGACGACACCACCGCGGAAGGTTTCGATTGCCCCCCAGGCTCGAATAAAGGTGTCCTGGGTCGCATCTTCGGCGGCGGCCGGATCGCGAAGGAGTCTCAGGCACACGCTGTAGACGGACCGCTCGTGGCGCGTAACCAAGTCATTGAAAGCCTGAAGATCACCCGCTTGAGCAGCCCGAATCAATCGCTCGTCAATCGCGTCTTCCGGATTCCCGGCAGGTTCGTCGGATGCTCCCGGTCGGATGGGAGTGATGATGGCGCCTGGGGCCACTTCGGAGGAAGAATTCATGCACGCTCCGCGACACCGAGTGATTCAAGCGATTAACTCGCCAATGCTACATGTCCCTTGAGCATGCTACCAGACAGATGGACCTTCACTGCTCCCGGGGGTGCAGATCGACCTTTTCCAGCACGCGAGGGTTTGCAATCGTCGGTGGCTGGATTCCTCGCAACACGTCGATCGCGGACCGAAACGTCTCATCGCGCAGGATTTGGACCGAGCGCTCGGAGTAATAGGCGGAATGCGGAGTCAAGACAACATTTGGCAGTTGGCAGAGTGGCGAGTCGGCGTCGAGAGGCTCCTCTTCGAACACGTCCAAACCGGCCTGTGCCATCGGATGGGTCCGCAAGAAATCGACCAAAGCGGATTGATCGATTACGGGACCACGCGATGTATTGACAATGATCACGTCGGATCGCATTCGATCGAACTGTTCACGCCCCAGAAGACCTCGTGTGTCGGGAGTCAAGGGGGTGATCAAGACGATGATGTCTGCTGTCGAAATGAGATCATCAAATTCCATAGACTGGGCGCCGACGGAATGGATCCGCGAGGCATCAATATAGGGATCATTCACGACGATCTCGACGCCGAACGGAGCCAGGCGGGAGGCGATTTTCTCGCCGATACGTCCCAGTCCAACCAATCCAAGACGCGATTCGCGCAGAGCCTTGACCGGACCGCGAAGGATTTCGGAAGTAAGGGAACCATGCCGGCCCCATGCTCCGTCGCGGATGTCGCTATCAAGCTGGATGAGCCGACGATTCAATGCAAGTACCAGGCTCACCGCATGGTCGGCGACTTCAGCCATGCAGTACTGAGGGAAATGCGTGATCACTATGCCCTGGTCGGCGGCAGCATCGAGGTCGACGTTATCGAGCCCGACGCCGTAGCGAGCAATGACCCTGGCCCGTTCGATCCGCTCCAAAGCCTCTCTCGGAACTGCATCTCGGGTGCTCAGGAAGAGCGCGTCGGCTTCGTTCCCCAGGCGAACAAGATCGTCGATCGTCTCGAAGTGCTCGACGCGAAGATCCATGCGTAGATCGGGGAACTCGGCAAGGATTTCCAACTCTGGCGCAAGCGAATCCTGCTCCTCACTGTATCGGTCGGAAGTGATCACTGCGGTGTAGGTAGTGGGCATCACGACACTCCTGCGCGGCTGGCAATTAGGTCCCACCACTTTCCCACACCCGACGGAATGCAGAAAGTCTCGTTAACGCACAGATTCCGTAGGACCGAATCGGCCGCTCCCTCATTGCCCGCTACTCCCGAATCCGACGCCCCGCAACGCGAACCCGGTTGTAACAGACCTCGTGCTCCTCGTCGGCCTGAGAGCTCCCCGCAAGTTCGCTACCAGGCTGAATTGGGACGAGTGAGGGAGTCGATCGGTTCGGCCCCCGGAACTGTACGTACACAATAATCACGGAACGGAGCGTTGTCAACCCTTGTGGGCAAGATCGTTCCGATGCGACGATCAATCTGGCCATATGCCTCTCAATGAAGCCTCTCAGGTCAACGTCTTCGGTTTTCTGGTCAGTGCCGGGTGTGGACAAACCGGCAGAATTCCGCGACGCTCAATTTGAACATTCGACCTTTGACGGAGGATTAGCTGTGAGTACATCAGACTGGCGAACCTTGCTCCAACAGCGCGAGGAAATCCACCTCGAAGAGTTGCTGGCATTACTTCGGATCCCCAGTGTCAGCACCGATCCAGCCCGAGCTGGCGATGTGCGGGATACAGCGGAAGTGGTGCGTCAGCGACTGATGGCAGCCAGAGTTCCGGTGGTTGATGTCGTGGAATCGAAGCTCCACCCAGTTGTGATCGGGGAGTGGATGGTCGATGATGCAAAGCCAACCGTCCTCATTTACGGCCATTACGACGTGCAGCCAGAAGAGCCCGTCGACCTGTGGGAGACACCGGCATTCGAGCCAGCGATTCGCGATGGGCGAATCTACGCGCGAGGCTCATCCGACATGAAAGGGAACCTGCTGACCGCGATCCAGGGTGTCGAAGCTCTGGCAGAGGCAAATGGGGGAGCGCCGCCTGTCAATGTGAAATTCATCTTCGAGGGTGAAGAAGAGATCGGCAGCCCCAACCTTCGGGAGGTCGTGCGAGCGAACAAGGACCGACTGGCGGCAGACGCAGTGCTCTCGGCGGATGGCGGCCAGTTCGGTCCGGATACGCCATCGCTGACTGTCTCGTTGAAGGGACTGGGAGGATGCCAGGTCAACCTTCGCACCGCAAACACGGACCTGCATTCAGGCATGTTCGGGGCCAAGGTTCCCAACGCGGTGCAGGCGATGGTCCAATTGGCAGCCAGCTTCCATGACAAGGATGGCCGGATCGCCATTGATGGGTTCTACGACAACATCGTGGACCTGACCGATGAAGAGCGGGCAGAAATTGCTCTGGTGGCCGAAGACGAAGAGGCACTCAAGGAGCGCCTGGGCATTGACTCCCTTTGGGGCGAACCGGGCTGGACCGCTCGCGAGCGAGAATGGGGACGTCCGACGCTCGACCTGAACGGGATCTGGGGTGGCTTCCAGGGGAAGGGGATCAAGACGGTGACGCCGAGCGAAGCGCACCTGAAGATCACATGCCGCCTCGTACCGAATCAGACACCCGAGGGCGTGGTCGAATCCATCCGCCGTCATGTGGAGACCAATCGTCCGGCGGGATCCACCGTTGAGGTTGTACCTTTGCCAGGGTCGGCGACACCATTCTCCATTGATCGCGAGAACCCCGTGCACAAGGCAGCCGAAGCCGTACTAACGGAAATCTTTGGGACGGCACCGGTCATTACCCGGGCTGGGGGGACGATCCCGGCAACAGGCATCTTCCAGGACGAGCTGGGCATCGACACTGTGAATTACGCATGGTCGTTGCCAGGAAGTAACGCCCATGCACCCAACGAGTGGTATCGCGTCAGCGACTTCCTCCGCGGCCGCGAGGGCTACGCCGCGCTCCTTGAATTCCTTAGCAACTAGCGACTTCTGCAAGCGAGAACGGTTCGGCATGAGCTTATGCGGAACCGTTCTCGCTATTCGACTGCCACGATCGATATTCTGTAGCTATGGCGTGGCCACCATAACAAGAGAGTAAACTGACTGGAAATGCGGGCAGAGTCGCACAGCATGGGAGTCCGTCCCATAGCGCGGTGGCACGGGCCACCGATCCGCTGATCCCGCGACGCCACGGGACAGGTGAGGCTTGGTGGACTACATACTTTATGGTGCTGGCACAGGTGCCTCGCTTGCAGTGATCGGGTGGGTGCTGCGAGAGTGGGGCCCGCGCCTGCGCGATGGCCAACAGGAAGACGGTCAGATTCAGAGTGCCAGCGAGCTGATCGACCGGATGAACTGGGCAAGATTCTGCGGCAGTTGCGGGATGGCACTCGTGTTCGGCGGCACGCTGATCCTGATCGTGACGGGAGCGGTTGCACTCTGGAACCCCGGTGACAGCCTTGCAGCCCGGATCCTGATTGGCACCTATATCCTGGTGTCAATTCTGCTTTTGCTGTGGAGCGCGCTATATACCCGCCAGTTTGGGACCGCCGGCATCTATCGCCCCGCGCCGCCGAAGCCGGAGCCACAGGCTGCAGTTGTCGACAAGCGCCCGTCATCCCGGATCAACGACGCCTCCGGTGAAGGCGAAATCGACGGCGGAGAACCAGGCGAAACGGAGACCGAGACGCGCGATATCGAATCGGTTGCAGCCAGCCGGGGCGGCCTTGGACGGTTTGCCGCATTCTTCAATCGAACCAAGTCCGAACCTGCGACCGACATATTGGAAGCAGAGATGGATGTCGATGCCGACTCAGACATGCTTCCCGATGGAGTCAACACAGAGGAAATCAACGACGAAGAGTCGTCTCAGCGTCTTGAAAATGGATCGGTCATCCACGAGGAGGTCGTCCTGGTCGAAGAGCACGCCGATCAGATCGGTACGATCAGCCAATCGGAGGACCGTTCAGCCCCAGTGCAGGAGTACGAAGAGGACGAGATCGTTGACCAGGAGGTCGGCGATCTGGAGCCAGGTCCGGAGCAGGTCGTCGAGGCCGTTCCGCCGGGAGTGGAGCCTGACGATCGGATCAAATCCGACCAGCAACCCGATTCACCAGAAGACCAGGCGTTGCAGGAATTACGACGGCGGCGGCTAGCTCGCCTCTCGGGTGAGGACCCATCCTCCGTGCGCTGACATCACCTCCGGCGAGTGGTAGCGCCAGCGACTGCATCATACGTTTCATGAATCTGTGACACTTTGGACGCCAATTCTTGAGCCAAATCCGTCACACTCGATCATGACCGGTGGGTAACACCGTTTTCCAATGAGGGCGGGGCGAGCGCGCGGTCAATACCTGCGCGCTCCTTCATCGTTTGGGGTTTCTTGTCAACGAGGATATGAGCCATGGTATTCGGACGTGACAGCAAAAATCGAGACGCGAGTCTGAGTGAGGCTGACGGGATTATTCAGGCCCGGGGCGTCGTAAAAATTTACGATACCGGCGGCACCAAGCTTCAGGCGCTGAAGGGCATCGACTTTGCCGTCAAGCGTGGTGAGATGGTGGCAGTGATGGGTCCATCGGGCTGCGGAAAGACTACGCTGCTGAACTGTCTCTCCGGCCTGGATGATGTAAACGAGGGGATCATCTGGCTGGACGGCAATGACCTGGCAAAGATGGGTGACAAGAAGCGAACGAACTATCGAGCCCGTCGGATGGGATTCATTTTCCAGGTCTACAACCTCCTGCCGGTCCTTTCAGCGGTCGAAAACGTCGAGCTTCCGTTACTTGTGGCGAATGTGAAGCCGGGCGAAGCGCGGAAGAAAGCACTGGATGCGCTTGAGACCGTGGGGCTGCGCGACTGGGCCGGACATCGCCCTGCGGAGCTCTCCGGTGGGCAGCGTCAGCGCGTGACGATCGCACGTTCCCTCGTGAATGACCCCGCCATCGTGTGGGCAGACGAGCCGACCGGCGCGCTGGATTCGAAGTCTGCGGCGGACATCATGAACCTCCTCCGCACTCTGAACGAAGAGCGTGGGCTCACGATCGTGCTTGTGACTCACGATCCAGGAGTCGGACGCCAGTGCCATCGCATCGTGCGCATGAGTGACGGCTCCATCGTGGGCGAGGAACACATCGACGAATTCCAGGCTGGCAACACCACCATTATCGAAGAAGACGTGGTGCCGGTCTCCGCCTGATCATTCCTCACCACCCGGAAGGTCCTTAACCATGGAAAAGCTGTTTGGCATTCCCATGCAGTCGATCATGATCGTCCTGCTGGTCATGCTGGGGCTCTGTCTATTGTCGGTCGCGTTCATAGCCTGGCGACGACCGGTCATCTTCAAACTGGGCATTCGCAACATCCCACGGCGCAAGGCGCAGACCACCTTGATCGTGGTGGGGTTGATGTTGGCGACCCTGATCATCTCAGCAGCACTGGGAACCGGCGACACACTCAATCATTCGGTGAAGTCGGC
>JAEZJB010000035.1 GCA_023415845.1 Chloroflexota bacterium
CATCCCGATGTACGTGTTCATCTCCTTCCAGATGATGTTCGCGGCCATCACCCCCGCCCTCATCACCGGTGCCTTCGCCGAACGCAAGCGGTTCAAGGCGTTCGTGGTCTTCTCCATTCTCTGGTCCACCTTTGTCTACGCACCTCTCGCCCACTGGGTTTGGGGTGGTGGCTGGCTGGCTGAACTCGGCGCGATCGACTTCGCCGGTGGCCTCGTCATCCACATCTCTTCCGGTGTTGCCGCCCTCGTCGCCGCCCTGGTGCTCGGCAAGCGCAAGACCTTCGGCACACCGCAGGCTGATCCGCACGACCTCACCATGACGGTGCTCGGCGCCGGTCTCCTCTGGTTCGGCTGGTTCGGGTTCAACGCTGGCAGCGCGCTCGCCGCCAACACGCAGGCCGCCACCGCCTTCCTCGTCACCAACGTGGCTGCCGCCATGGGCGCCCTCACCTGGCTCTCTGTCGCCTGGATTCGACATGGTCGCCCGAGTGTTCTCGGTGCCGCAGCCGGTGCGGTTGCCGGTCTCGTCGGTATCACCCCGGCCGCCGGTTTCGTCGGACCCATGGCCGCCATCATCATTGGCTTCGGTGCCGGTCTCTTCTGCTGCCTCGCCCTCGAGCTGGTCAAGGGTCAGTTCCAGGTCGATGACGCGCTCGATGTCTTCGCCGTCCACGGTATCGGCGGTATCTGGGGCGCCATCGCCACGGGTCTCTTCGCCGAGGAAGCCTTCGGCGGCATCGACGGTGCCTTCTTCGGGAACCCCGAACTGCTATGGAACCAGATCGTCGCTACCGCGGCTGCCATCGCCTTCGCCGCCGTCATGACCTACGTCATCCTCAAGGTCGTCAACCTGATCATCCCACTCCGCGTCGAAGAAGATGCCGAGGTCCTCGGCCTCGATACCTCGCAGCACGGCGAAGTGGCCTACCAGCTCTAGCAACCGGTTGATTGGCGCGGAGGTTCGAATCAGATGTCGCTGGGGCGGCAGTTCGAACCTCCGCCAGGGGCAGATGCCCGGGAGTTCACACCATGTTGATGGCAATTGCATTCCTGATGTTTGCACTGTTGGTTGTTGGCTGGCTCCTCGCTCCGGAGCGTGGTCGCGAGGAGCTTCCCGAGACGGCTTCGGCTCCTCTGATGTCGCCCGAGGCGATGCCGAGCAAGGCCTGAACCAATCCCAATTTGCGTGTTCTCGCCGGAAGGCGCCCTGGCATGGGGCGCCTTCTGGTGTTCTGCGTGTCACGTTGCAGACGGCGCCCGCAGGAACTCGAGGATGGACTCCAGCGCCGGAGCATATCCGTGAGATGTGTCAACTCGGAGCAGAGGCGCCTCAAGTGGCAGTGGCTCTCCGGCTCCCTGTCCCATTCGCATTAGCAGATTGTCGATTGCATCCAGATCGGTATGAACCGGATGCCGCTCGCCACGTTTTGCCCGTCGGAGATATCGCTCGACCACGACGTCATCCGGGACCGCACAATGCACCTGCCGCAGGTTGGCATCCTTCATCAGTGGTTTGAGATCGGTGGGAGCGAGCTGGGGCAGGAAGTTGGCTTCGATGATGCATGGATGTCCGGCGGCGAGCACCTCGGCTGCGGCCTGGAAGACGATGGCGATCGCCTGGGCTCCTGCGCGTATCGAGTCTTCGCGTCTGAAACCTTCTCGTACCTGATGATCGGCATCGAAGAGCAATTCCTTGAAGCCATCCTTGCTGAACAGCGGCCAGCGGAGGTCTCGCTTGAGCAGGTTCGCCAACGTGGTCTTGCCGGTTGCCGGGAGGCCCGAAACAATCGCCAGCACCGGTCTCGGCCCCTGTGTAGTGGCCGGATTGGCACAATCACTGAGCATGGAATTCCTTTCCGCGAGCTCGTTTTCTGGCAATTTCCCTCGCGTCCGCCTTGGGCGACTGCAGTACACTGCCAGCGAGCAATGTCGAACACGTTAGGGGAGTTGTCCGGGAATGATGCGGGACTCGGTTGCGCCAGAGCGCATTCAGGAAGTGTCCAGCCGAATCATCGATCAGGTCGAGACGGTGATCGTCGGCAAGCGCCACGTCATCGAACAGGTCGTGATCGGCGTGCTGTGCGAAGGCCATGTGCTGTTGGAGGACGTGCCAGGCATCGGCAAGACCATGTTGGCCCGGTCAATGGCCGCCGCGCTCGGCGGGAAGTTCGGTCGCGTGCAGTTCACCCCCGACCTCCTGCCTTCGGACATCACGGGCTCACTGGTCTTCGATCCTCGTTCGGCCGAATTCAGCTACCGGCAGGGTCCGATCGTCACCAATGTCCTGCTGGCCGACGAGATCAACCGCGCCGGACCGCGCACCCAGGCCGCGCTGCTCGAGGCCATGGAAGAGCGCCAGGTGTCGGTCGAGCGCGAACGCATCGACCTCCCCCGCCCATTCTTCGTTCTGGCGACCCAGAATCCCGTCGAGCTTGAAGGCACCTTCCCACTCCCCGAAGCCCAGCTCGATCGCTTCCTGATCCGCACGACCATCGGCTATCCGGACCTCGAGGACGAGCGGGGTATGCTTCGCCGGTTCCGCACCGGCACTCCGCTCGCTCAGGTAACCGCGGTCACCTCGCCGGACGAGATCCTCGAACTCATCGCCCTTGTCCGCGGCATTCACCTTGGTCTCGCTGTCGAGGATTATCTGCTCGACCTGGTTCGTCGCACCCGGAACCACGACAGCATCGAGGTCGGTGCCAGTCCCCGCGCCGCGCTCGCCCTCGTTCGCGCGTCCCAGGCGCGGGCTGCCATGCACGGCCGAGGCTACGTGACACCGGAAGACGTTCGCGACATGGCACCCGCCGTCCTTTCCCATCGCATCATGGCCACCGCCCAGTCCGACCTGCTTGGTCACACCAGTGAGGACATCGTTCGCGCGGTCATCGCCGAGACTCCTGTTCCGGTCGAAGATATCCAGGCGGTCTAGCCGTGCAACAGGCAGCAACCGGTCGCTCGCGGCTCGGAATTCGCGAACGGTATTACAGGGTCGTCGACTGGCTCTCCAATCCGGAAGTCGGAATGGACACCGGGCGCTGGCTCGGCCTCGCACTGCTGGTTGGGCTGATTGCCGCCATCATGCGTCAGCCCATCGTGGCCCTGATTGCCGTTGGCATTGCGGCGGTCGCCCTGCTCACCCGGGTCTGGTGGTCGTGGGCACTGCGCGGCCTGACCTACGAGCGCAGTGTTTCGCAGGCCCGTGCCTTTCATGGCGACACGGTCAACGTCACCCTTACCGCGACCAACGCCAAGCCGCTGCCGCTTACCCGGCTCGACATCGCCGACCTCGTCTCCGCCAACGTGTCGATCACCGGTCGTGAACTCGAGCGCAGCGATCAGGGACCAGCTCGCATCCTTCGCACGCTTTACAGCCTCGGCATGTACGAAAAGGTCAACTACACCTATCACGTACCCTGCCGCCAGCGCGGCTGGCATCGGTTCGGCCCCGCTACTGCCGTCGCCAGCGATCCGCTGGGCCTCGTCGCTCGTCGAGAGGTGGTTGGCGGTGAGGCCCGCTTCCTCGTCTATCCCCGGGTTGTTCCCATCACCAACCTCATCGTGCCTCCTCGCCAGCCCTTTGGCGATCTTCGGCCCGAACGCTCGGTTATCGAAGATCCCATGCGCATGGCTGGTGTCCGGGAGTACCAGCCGGGCGATTCTCCGAAGCGAATTCACTGGCGGGCCACCGCCCGCACCGGCACCATGCAAACGCGCGTCTTCGAACCAAGTGCCTCCCCGGTTGCGGCCATCTTTCTCGATACGATTACTTTTTCCTTTCTCTGGGAGGGGCAGAACTCGGCGCTGCTCGAGCTGGCTGTCACCACCGCTGCCTCGATGTCCAATCAGCTTCTGGCCGGTCGCCATCAGGTCGGTCTCTACGCCAACGCGCCCATTCCCAACCGATCACGCACGGTCCGCGTTCCGCCCGGACGTCGACCGGGTCAACTGACGCGCATCCTCGAAGATCTCGCCACCCTGGTGCCGGCGTTTGGCGACCGCATCGAGAAGATGATCATGCAGGAAATGCCCCGCCTCCCCTGGGGCGCGACCGTGGTCATCATCACCTGCCGTGTGACCGATTCGCTCCAACGCTCTCTGCTTCGCCTGAGTCGTGGCGGTGGCGCCCAGCGCTTTGTCATTGTCGGCATCGGTGTGCAACCGCAATTGCTCCCCGAACTCCGCCGCCGCATCCCTGTCTATCACCTGTCGGACGCCGAAGCCTGGGACGAAATCGAGCAGATCACGATGACGAGGGTGGCCCAGTGAGCGATCCCGCCTTCCATAGCGATGTTGGTCGCAACGCTCGTTCCCGCGACCGTGCCCTTCGCCGCCAGTCGATTCGGCACAGTTGGCCCACCCTGATCCTGATCCCCGGTCTGGTCGCCACCCTCCATTCGTGCGCCTACGCGGTCCTGATCAATCTCTTCCTTGGGCCAACTTTTGGCCTGTCTGGCGGTCACTCCGCCCCCTGGCCTGGTGCGATCGGCGTCGTCTTTCTCCTCTCGTTCTGGACCAACCGGCTGCTCGGCCGGTGGGAACGTAGCGGAATCGTCGGTCAGGTCCTCACTTTCCTCACCTGGGTCGTCGTCTGGCTTGGCTGGATCGCCATCGACCCTGCCTTCAACGAAACCACCTTTTGGTCGCATCCGGACCGGCTCGTCCGCGACGATGCCTGGCTCATCCCGCCGCTCCTGATCTCCCTGGTCGCCTGGTGGCTCGGTCTGGTCTACGCGGCGAATATCGCCAGCATTTCCGCTGAAGAACTCCGCACGTCGGTCCAGCGTGACTGGATGGTCCTGTTCGGCTCGATCATCATGGCCGCCATCATTGGTGGCGAAGCCGGAACGGCCGGTCTCGATGCTGCTCGCTTCGCCGTGCCATTGCAGTTGCTCGTCTCGGTTGCCTTGATCGCTGGCGCCGAAACCGAGGTCACCCGGCGCATGGCATTCCGTCGCGGAGCGGCTGCCCCCGGCTGGGGCAGGTGGTTTCGCCTGGTCAGCGCCGTCGGTGCCGGCATCATCATCCTCACGGTGTTGGTGCTCGCGCTGCTGAGTCCGGGCGCGCTCGACGCCATCATGGCTGGCATCGTCACCCTGCTCCGCTGGGTCGGCTTCGTCCTCCAGTACATTCTCTTTGCGATTGTCTGGACCCTGTTTACGATCCTCGGTGCGATCGCCCGGTTGTTCAATTACCTCTTTGGCGACATGTTCGGGCCGGTTCAACCTCCAGTCATGCCAGCGGCACCGCAGATGGAGGGTGTCGACCAGATGGAGGTGCAGGAGGAAGGCGGAGCCTGGGAGTATGCCTATCTGCTCCGCTGGGGCGTCCTTGGTGCCGTCATTCTCACGGTGGTCGTGGTGCTCTTCAGGCTGACCCGGCGCGGCGAATCCGAAGCGGACGATGGAATCGTCGACGAGCAACGTGAGTCGGTCTTCTCCACCGACCTCGCCCGCCAGCAACTGCGGGACCTCTTTCGGCGCCGTCCGCGCGATACGCCCCCACTACGTCTTGACCTCGATACGCCCCCGGCCGATCTTCGTGAGGCCATGGTCTATCTCGAGGTGCTGGCTCGCCGGCAAGGCGAGGGCCGCCAGCCGGACGAGACACCCGACGACTTCGCCGCCCGTCTGCGCGCCCACTGGTCCGGGGTCTCCGCCCCTCTGGTTCAGTTCCCCCAGCAGTACAACCGTGCCCGCTACGGTGAGCAATCGCAGCCTGGTGATGCGGAACTGGCCGCCCGCACCTGGACGCAGATCTGGACCATCCGCAAAACGGTCGGAAAGCCTGACCCAAAGAACCCGCGCGGCTGAGGTACATCACCCTCAGTCACACGGGTTTTTGCCATCACGATTGATCGGCACTGGTGCGCGGCGGTCTCCAGCCCCTATCCGGCATCTCCTGTGCCATCCGGATCATCGTCATCCGTGATCCTGCTCACCAGCACCTTGTCGATCCTGATCCCGTCCATGTCCACGACCTCGAAGGTATAGCCACCCCAGGTGAACGATTCGGCGACGGTGGGAATGTGCTCCAACTGGTCCATCACGAAGCCCGCGATCGTTTCGTATCGCCCTTCGTTTTCACCGGGGAGGGAATCGAGATCCAGGATTTCGCGCACTTCATGGGCCGGGAACACGCCGTCGAGCAACCACGAACCGTCATCGCGCTGCACACCGCCACGGACATTCGTGCGGTGTGGATCGTCGATCTCTCCCACCAGGTCCGAAAGGATGTCGTTGAACGTCACCAGCCCCTCGACGCCGCCATACTCGTCAACCACGATCGCCATCGGCGCTCCCTGGTGACGCATCGAGTCGGCAACTTTCACGATCGGGGAAATTTCGGGCACGAAGAGGGCCGGGACCATCGCGTCCCGGATATCTGTGGACTCGCCACTGATCTGCCGCCGCCACAGGTCACGTGTCGCCACGATTCCCACCACGTTGTCCGAACTTCCATCGCAGACCGGATAGTAGCTGTGCGGCGAACTCCGCATCACCGCTTCCTGCTCCTCGCGGGAGTCGGCCACGTTGACGAACTGAATCAGGTGGCGCGGCGTCATCAGTTCGCTTGCCGACCGGTCCCCGAAGTCGAAAATCCCACGCACCATCGCATGTTCGTAGGCTTCGAACACACCGGCCTCCGCACCCTGCCGCAGCATCAGTTCGATTTCTTCTTCCGTTACTTCCGGTTCGTTCGAGTCCTGGATTCCCAGTGCCTTGATCGCCGCGTCACTGGAGATCGACAGGAACCACACAATCGGGGAGGTCAGTTTCGCCAGGAATGTCATCGGCGGCGCGACCAGCGTGGCGATCGCCTCCGGATTCTGAAGCGCCAGCCGTTTCGGCACGAGCTCACCCACAATCAGCGAGAGGTAGGTCACCACCACCAGCACCACGATCAGGGCAATTTGCTGGGCGTACGTATCAATGAAGGGAAGCTTGCGCAGCAGCGTCGCCAGCGGGCCGGAGAGTCGCGCACCACCGAAGTAACCGGTCACGATCCCGATCAGGGTGATGCCAATCTGCACCGTCGAGAGGATGCGGGTGGGATCTTCCGCCAGCGCCAGTGCCGCTTTTGCGCCAGAGCTTCCTTCGTCGGCACGGGTCTGCAGGCGGGACGTTCGGGAAGATACGATAGCCAGTTCGGACATCGCAAAAACGCCGTTGAGAAGTATCAACAGCAAAAGTATCGCAAGATCCAGTGCGGCCAAGTTGTGGGGAACCTTTCGGATGGGAATCCGGGATGACGAAACCCCGGGCAGTCGCGTTCTGTGCGCGCGCTGCCAGTGTGCAATGTGGGACAACGCTTGCGCAACTCGCCTGGTCCCGGTCCTGTGGGCGAACGCTGGCCACTCTTGCAGTTCGATGGCTGCCTGCATCGGCTGGTGGGAATCAGTGGTCTGGCGCTCCGCAGCGGCACACGATCATGCCGAGTTCGCCGGAGCGCATCCGTCCTGTCCATTGACGTAAGTTCCTGGTTTCGCCGGACTCACCTGATCGCGGGAATAGTCGCGAGGCAAACGCCACACCGGCTTGCCAGGGCACCTCCACCGTCAGCACATGTGAACGAACGACCAATTTCCCGATGGGTGGCGGGATTTTGCCTGCTCGATGCGTACGATAGGTAGGCACGGGAATCTGCCCACGTTGGGTACGCAGGGGACGCGCGCCTGATCTGCCGTCCACGGGCTGGCATCCACCCACCTGGCACGGTGCCAGCGTCGATACCGCCCCGCACGAAGTCGCACGAATTCGCAATAAATACTCCCGAAAAAGCCCATGGAATCAACGAAAAGCGAATTAGTGAATTAATGAATTAGTGCGGACGCATTCCAGCAGTGCCGGTGACCCCGTGAGATAGGTGGCTCAATCTGAACACAGGGATGAATGTCCTTGTCGGCTCGGATGTCCAACATCGCTGTGGCGCCTGTTTCCGAACGACCCATTTCCGGGTAGCATCTGCCAATCGCCCATCATCCCGCGGCTATCACCGTCCGACTCGGGGTAGGAGTTCCAATCGTGACCAGGGAAACAATCTTCACTGCTGATGCGTCATCGATCGTCTTCGGCCAGGGCGCGACTCGCGAGGTCGGGGCCCGCATCCGAGCGCTTGGCTGCCGCAATGTGCTCGTCGTCACCGATCCTCGCGTCGGCGAGCTGCCCCCGGTTGCGACGGCCGTCGCCTCCCTCGAGGAAGCGGGTGTAGCCTTCGATATCTTTGCCGATGTGCGTGTCGAGCCCACCGACACGGCCTGGCAGGCGGCCATCGAAGCGGCCAGTACCGGCGGTTACGACGGATTCGTCTCGGTCGGCGGTGGCTCGGTGATCGATACCGCCAAGGTCGCCAATCTCTATTCGACCTGGCCCGACGAGTTCCTGGCTTACGTCTATCCCCCGCTGGGCATGGGCAAGCCAGTCCCCGGTCCGCTCAAACCACACATCGCAATCCCGACCACCGCCGGTACCGGCTCGGAAACCACTGGCAACGCCGTCTTCGATCTCTCCTCGGCGCATGTCAAAACCGCCATCGCCCACCGCTCGCTGCGGCCCACCATGGGGATCATCGATCCCGACAACACTCGCACCATGCCGCCCATGGTCGCTGCCTGTTCCGGCCTCGATGTGCTCTGCCATGCTTTGGAGTCCTACACCGCCATTCCATTCAGCCAGCGCGAAGCCGCGTCCGATCCCCTGAAGCGCACGGTCTATCAGGGGGCCAATCCGCTCAGCGACGTCTGGGCGGCCCGGGCCATCGAACTCGGCGCCACCTATCTCGCCAGGGCCTTCAACGATCCGAGCGACGACGAAGCTCGCGAAGGTATGTTCCTCGCCTCCACCACTGCCGGCATCGGCTTCGGCAATGCCGGTGTCCACTTGCCCCATGCGATGAGCTACCCGGTTTCGGCCTTGGCGCGGAATTACGTGGCACCTGGATACCCGGATGACCACACGCTTGTGCCGCACGGCATGTCCGTCATCCTCACCGCACCAGCCATCTTCCGCTGGACGGCCGAGGCGAATCCGGCTCGCCACCTGGAGGCAGCCCGCCTGCTCGGCGCCGATGTGCGTGGCGCCGCGCCCGAAGACGCCGGCAACCTCCTGGCGGATACCCTGGTCGACCTGATGCAGCAGGTCGCCATGCCCAATGGTCTCAACGCCGTCGGCATCACGTCCGACGACCTCGACGATCTGGTCAAGGGCACCTTGCCGCAATCGCGCATCACCCAGATTTCGCCGCGTCCCGCTACCGAAGCGGACTACCGCGAGATGTTCGCGAACTCCATGACCATCTGGTAATCGATGGCCCATCTGCGCCGACGGCATCGCCTCTTTGCAGCCGGCCGTCAGGCGGTGACAATGCTCCGAACCGAAACGATCTGAAGCGTCTGTCGAAAGTCCAGGCACGGGAAGGAGCCGCTGGTTCATGGCAATGCGGATGCAGTTGGCGGAGGTGCTCACCAACCGCGAGCACTCACTGATGTGGGACCTCACCAAGCAACTTGGGGTTAAGCAGGTGGTCACCGGCATCACCGATGATCCCGACGAGCCACCCCCCTGGGATTTCGACCGCCTGCGAAAGATCAAGGAGAAATTCGCCGCGCAGGGACTTGACGTTACGGTCATCGAGTCGGCTCCCGCCTCCATTCAGGAGCCGATCAAGCTCGGCCTCGGCGATCGTGACGAGCACATCGCCCACTTCTGCCAGCTCATCGAGAACATGGGCCGCCTGAACATCCCCATCATGTGCCACAACTGGATGGCTGGGCTGGGTTGGTTGCGCACCGACTTCGGCCTGCCCGAGCGCGGCGGTGCCCTCGTCACCGGCTACGACAACGACGTCAATGAGGCCCGGGGTCTCACCGAGTGGGGCATCGTCACCGAGGAACAGATGTGGGAGCGTATGGAGTACTTCCTGCGCAAGGTCGTGCCGGTCGCCGAGAAGGCAGGCGTCTTCCTCGCCGTCCACCCCGACGATCCGCCCCGCTCGCCGGTCCGCGGCATCGGCCGCATCCTGACCTCACCCGAGAACTTCCAGCGCGTGCTCGATATCTATCCGAGCAAGCACAACGGCATGACCTTTTGTCAGGGCAACTTCTCGGCCATGGGTGTTGACGTGCCGGAGACCATTCGCCACTTCGGCCGCCAGGGCGCCATCAAGTTTGTCCACTTCCGCGACGTGCGCGGAAACCGCGACAAGTTCGTCGAAACCTTCCACGACAACGGCCAGACCGATATGGTCGAGGCCATCCGTGCCTACGCCGACGTCGACTTCGATGGTCCGGCCCGCGTCGATCACGTCCCCACCATGGCTGGCGAGCACAACGACAACCCCGGCTACGAAACGATGGGGCGACTCTACGCGCTCGGCTACATGCGTGGTCTCATGGAAGCAGTCGCAAAGGAATATTCGGAGACCGGGGCCTGAGCCATGCGATTCAAAGGAAAGACCGCTCTCGTCACTGGCGGCGGTTCGGGAATCGGCCAGGCGATTGCTACCCGCTTCGTGTCTGAGGGCGCCCGCGTCGCCGTTGCCGATCGCATCGCATCCCGGGCGGAGCAGACCGCCACTGCCCTTCGCCAGGCTGGCGGCGAAGCAATTCCACTGGTCATGGACGTCACCAGCGAGGACCAGGTCAACCTGGGCGTCGAGACCATCGCTCGCACCCTCGGCTCGATCGACATCCTCGTCAACAACGCCGGTCTCTCGGTTGGAGCGAATGTCATTGAGATGTCGTCCCAGGAGTGGGACCTCAATTTAGATGTCGTCCTTCGCGGAGCCTTCTTCTGTTGCCGGGCCGTTCTGCCCGCCATGGTCGAACGTGGCGGAGGGGTCATTCTCAACATCGCGTCGGTCAACGGCATGTATGGCATCGGCGAGGAAGCCTACTCTGCGGCCAAGGCGGGGCTCATCAATCTCACCCAGAACCTGGCTGTCCGTCACGGTCCTCAAGGAATCCGGGCCAACGTGATCTCTCCAGGCACGATTCGAACGCCCATCTGGAATCAGCGGCTGGAGGCCGATCCCACAGCCCTCGATACCTTGAAGACCTGGTATCCCCTCGGTCGCGTTGGCGAGGTCGATGACGTCGCTGCGGCCGCGGCCTTTCTCTGCTCCGACGAAGCGTCGTGGATCACCGGTGTCAACCTCCCGGTCGATGGCGGCCTCACTGCTGGCTCGTTCCGGATGATTGCGGACCTCGGCGGCGGGTAGGAAGCAGGGAGGTGACGACCATTCGGCGAAGAATGGTCGTCACATTCAGGACGATTCGCCGGCGAACTTCGAGGTGAAATAGAAGAGGCGCAATTACTCGAACGAGGTGGAGTGATCGCCGCCGACGGACACACTGAAAGGAGAGCGAAACGTCGTCACGCTCCGAAATGAGTCGTCCAGGAAGCAGCCGCCGTCAATGCCAGGTGGCACCAGTCCCGCACTTCCTGGTTGAGGTCGATCTCGCCAAGCCGGTCCGCAGAAACCCACTCCATGCCTTCAAGCAGTTGGGGAAGGGTCGAGCCCGGAAGGCGTGGTCTCGCGAAATAGATCAGGTCGATGTGCTCGTGGCC
>JAEZJB010000072.1 GCA_023415845.1 Chloroflexota bacterium
GCTGCCGCAAGTGGCTCGCTGATCAGGTAGGCGCGTCTGGCACCACCGTTCAGCGCGGCATCGCGCACGGCTCGCCGTTCGACGCCCGTCACTCCGGCGGGCACGCAGATCATGACATCGGGACGGATCAGGGAGAATCGCCCACAAGCCTTGTTGATGAAATACTCGAGCATCTTCTGGGTCACCACGTAATCCGCGATCACCCCTTCCCGCATCGGTCGCACCACTTCGATGGTATCCCGAGGCTCACGGCCCAGCATGTTTCGCGCCTCGAGGCCAACGGCCTTCACCTTGCCGTCCTTGGCAGAGATGGCCACCACCGAAGGTTCGTTGATCACAATGCCTCGGCCTCGAAGAAACACCAGGACATTGGCGGTTCCGAGATCGATTCCTACCTGCTTGGGCAATGGAAATTCCTCTGATTCGTTGGGAAAAACGTGCCGGGGGAGTGAAAAATCAGGCCGAACTAAGGACTCCCTGGCAGTCGCAAAGTGTACCATGCGTTCTGGCTCGGTCTTGCCCATATTTGCAGGAGTTTCAGGTGTCCGAATCGTTTGCTGCGTCGCCTCCGGAGTGGCTCGTAACCATGCCAAAGGTGGAACTTCACGTCCATTTGGAAGGCACGATCTCACCCGCGACACTGGTCGATCTCGATGCGCGTCACGGACACCCTTGTGGCCTGGTTTCAGTGGAAAAAGCATCACGATGGTACCGGTATGCCGATTTCCCCGGATTCATCGATGCCTTCACGCGCATTAGCGACCAGATCCTGACTGCCGAAGACCTCGGGTTGGTGGTGGACCGCTACGGCCACGAACTGGCGAGGCAGGGCGTCCGCTATGCCGAAATCCATTACAACGCCGAGCCGCATCTGCGCCGGAAAGGCATCCCCTTGCGCGATGGACTCCACCACATGAACGAGGCCCGCGCTCGCGTGCTCGAGCAGTGCGGGGTGGAGATGCGCTGGATAGTTGACGGGGTGAGGGACGCAAATATCGGCCCCCGTTCGGTCGACATTGCGATCGACTGGATCCTCGACGCTGGTCCCGATTCTGGCATCGTGGCCCTGGGACTCGGCGGAAATGAAATCGAGCATCCGGCCCGGAAATTCACCGCCTCGTTTGGACGAGCTCACAACCTCGGAATCAACGTGGTGGCGCACGCCGGCGAGGCTGTGGGGCCAGAATCGGTTCGGGAAACCGTGGAGCTGCTTCGCCCAGCGCGGATTGGCCATGGCATCACCGCCGCCCGGGACCAGGAGGTCATGAAACTCCTTGTCGAACGCGACATCCCGCTCGAAATCTCGCCGACCAGCAATCTGCGGACTGGGGTGGCTCGCTCATTGGACGATGTGCCGCTGAGGACATTCGCCGACCACGGAGTGCGCTTTTCCATTAATAGCGACGATCCACCGATGTTCGGCACCGATCTCCTTCGCGAGTACGCTCTGGCCGTCGACGTGCTCGGACTCGACCGGGTGGGAACGGCACGGCTTGTGGCCGACACCATTGACCAATCATTTGCCCCCGTCTGCCTCAAGTCGCGCTTGTTGGCAGAGCTGGTCGATCACACGCCGGAGGTCGCGCCGTTCCTCGCCAAGGGCGCGAATGCTTCGAGCAGGGCCAGGTAGTCCCGGCTGTCGTCAGTAGCAGTGATTGCCCGCACGATGACAACGTCGACCGTGCCATCGAAGGCCTCGAGGCCCGTGATGATGGAAGCGGGATCGTCACCGTAGACGGCGCTCTCCATCGCCGAAATGCCCAGCCGCTCGAAATTGGCGGCATAGGATGGAATGGCCGAGTACTTCGCCGCTTCCCGCTCCAGCGCTGACAGAGCATCGGGACCCAAGGCGGTTCGGACATAGGTCGCGGCGATGGAGTCGGATTTTCCCGCAGCAGCGGCCTGGTGGCGCAGCGTGTCTCGCGTCTCTGCCGCGTATCGGGGTGGGAGCCAGTTGAAGAGCAGTCCGTCTCCCTGCTCGGCTCCCAGTTGCCGCATCCGCGGACCGAGCGATCCGACGATGACGGGAGCCGAGATCGATTGCCGAAGGATTTCAATCCCGTTCCGAACCGTGGTCAGGGGACTGGGTTTGCGTGAGGCGCCGACGCCTAGAATGAGGCGCTCGGTATCGATGCCACGCCGGTCAATGTCCGCCAGGATTCGTTCCGGCGACTTCGCATCGAGATTGATTACGCCGATGCCAAACCGGAGGCGGTCCGATGTTTCCTGGGCCAACGCGACCCGTTCGAGGGCGTCACCGTCGGGTGTTTCGTTGAACCACAAGCTGGCGAAACCAAGGCGGTCCGCCGCCGCGGCAATGTCGCGCACGGTGTCCAGCGGGAGCGAACCCACCACACCGAAGCCCAGTCTGCTCGACTTCATGTCACATTCCTAACTGCTACGTGGAAAGCCCAAGCCCATTCGCTTCAGCGATGAGTGCCGCCCCTGACCAACGATCAGGTGATCGAGCACCTTGATATCCAGGAGCGACCCGGCAGCCACGACTTCCGTCGTCAGCGCGACATCGGCTGCCGACGGCGTCGGATCACCAGTGGGATGATTGTGGACCAGAATGATGCTCACGGCATTTGCCCGCACTGCCTCACGGAACAGTTCCGCGATGCGGACGGAGGCTTCATTCACGCTTCCCTGGTAGAGCTGGACGGGCGCGCGAATGATGCGGTTCTTCGTATCGAGCAGGACAACGCGAAGCTGTTCCTGCTCCAGGGCCGCCATGTCGAACCCCACCAGGTCGATGACGTCCTCTGGCGACGAGATGGCGGGGCGGTCTTCAATTGGTAACCGCGCAACGCGCCGTCCAATTTCGAGTGCCGCCTTGAGGGCCGCAGCCTTGGCCGGCCCAAGTCCCCCTTCGGCCAACAGCTCGTGATAATCACGGCGCTGAAGGCCAATGAAGCCGCCGCCCTCCTCAAGGAGTCGTCGCGATAATCGAAGGACACCTTCGCGCTCGGTCCCGGTTCGCAACAGAATCGCGATCAGCTCGTGATCCGCGAGCGACTCTGGGCCAAACCGTTCGAGCCGTTCCCGCGGCATCAGGTCGGGATCACCCTCGCTCACCTTCCGGCCGGCTCGCCTTGTCCCGACCGACACTACCTCGATCTCGGGAATGATGTCAGTCACCCGTCGCCTCCGGACGACCAGTCGTATGCACCACCACCATGTCGCGCGTCTCCTTGACGAGGAAGAAGAGAATGCCCGACGCCATCAGCCCTGCCACCATCAGGACGATGGCACTGCCGGTGAGCCCCATCCATGTCGCGATCAATCCTACGAGCAGCGGTCCTGCCACCATGCCGGCGTCGCCAATCAGTCGCCAGACCCCCAGAAACTCACCGGTCGCCTCAGGTGGAGCCAGGTCAGCACCGAGCGTCATCATGCTGCCCGAGCCAAGCCCATTCCCGAGTCCAATCACCAGACCGGCGATCAAGAGTCCCTCGAATCCCCCTGCGAACGGGACCATACCGATGCCGATGGCCATCACCGCAAAACTCGGCACCGACGCAAACTTGCGACCAAACCGATCCATGACATACCCGGCTGGAATGAACATGCTCATGTCCAGCACCGCCGAACAGGTCATGATGACGCCAATTTCGGCTGCGTTGAGGCCAAGCGTGACCGCGCCCGCCAGCGGGATCAGGAGCTGCCTTCCCTGGCGAATCATCTGCGCGAAGAGCTGGGCGACAGCCGCGGCTGTCATGTCCCCCTGATGCGCTCTGAGCGTCTGCCGAACGATGTCCCATCGCTTGCGGCCGGTGCCACGCCGCTCCACGACTGCCTGACGGTCGTCCGGGATGAACAGCACGGCAGCAACGAAAGCCAGCGCCCCCATGAAGCCAGCGAGCAGGAACGATGCAGACGTACTCGCTGCTGTCGCGACGATGCCACCCACTGCCGGTCCTGCAAACATGCCGATTCGGTTGATGCCACCAAACATGGCAATCGACTTGCCGCGACTTTGCGCATCGGCGTTTTGCGTTATGAAGGCATGTCGCGACAGCCCCCACATCGCTGTCCCAACCCCGGCGAGCAGGCGCAACGACACTACCGCCCATGGGGCCATCGGTATCGCCAGGCTGGCGGTACCAATCACCACCAGCGCCGATCCGATCAGCATCGACCGACGGAGGCCGATCCTGAACAGGACCGCCCCGGCTGGCAGGTCTGTCACCAGAGTGCCGATCGCCGCCGCCGAGGAAATGACCGACACCATGGTCAACGACACGCCAAGCTCGGTGGCAAAAAATGGCAGCGTCGCCAGCAGCAGCCCCTGCCCCATCGCCAGCAAGGCGGTCGGCAGGTACACAGCTAGCAACAACTCGTTCCGGCGCATGCGGAGACCCTTGGATTGGCACGTACGGGAAGATCGACGGTGATCACCAGCGGCATCCTACCAGACATTGTCGCCCTTTAGGGGTGCTCCACCAACCGCGTCGACAACGGCCTCTTCGGCGCAATATTCATTGATCTCGAGAGGAAAGCTCGAAGGATCGGTGGCTCGACATCGTTTCACCTGTCGGCGAAATTCGAGGAGGAGGGGTGAAATGCCCCGATGATATACTTCGGTGCGCGGATTCTTCGCCCTTTTCACTGGCATTCATCAACTCGTGCCAGCGTCCCAGAACCCGGAACAACCGGATCCGCTACTCATCTGTTCGATTCCCACGCCAGGACAACGAGCCCGTGCTCCGACGACTGTTTCGCCGTCAGGCTGAACCCGATATCCAACTCGAAAAGGGTCTGGAGAAGACACGCCGTGGCGTGTTCCTCGAGATTACACGCCTCTTCGATCGTTCGGAAATTGATGACGAACTCTTTGAAGACCTCGAGATGCTGCTGATCCAGGCTGATGTAGGTTGGGACGTCTCCCAGCAACTCGTGGCCGAACTTCAGGAGACAATCAAGCGGGAACACATTGTGAATCCCGCCGACGCTCGCGAAGTTCTCCGCCTCGAAATGATCAAGCTGCTGGAAACCGCCTCGCGCAATCGCAAGGTGAAAATTCTCCAGCGCGGTGTGCC
>JAEZJB010000091.1 GCA_023415845.1 Chloroflexota bacterium
TATCGATGTTGCTTGTGGGGTGCCTTACGGGGCTCGAACCCGTCACCTCCGGTTCCACAGACCAGCGCTCTGCCGAATGAGCTAAAGGCACCATATGCGATGACGATCAGGAGAAGGAGTAAGCCGAGTTCTGTTCGTGATGGCCATCTCTCTCAACCGAAGGGGCTGGCCACGTCGTCGCCTCCGTGGCTGCTCTCGACTTCCGACCTTGGCGAGCAACCTGCAAGCGGTCGAATCGGAGATTGCTGCGGGGAGGATTGCCCTTTTCAGCCCGAACCGAAGACTCGGGATCGGGAATGGTTTCTGTTGCTCTCACGCCGAAGCGTGCCTGTCTGGACTGTCAACGCGAACGAGTCACGCTGCCCTGGCTTTCACCAGGCACCCTTGCTCTGTGCAGCTCGGACTTTCCTCTGGCGCCCGAAAAGGGATCCAGCGGCCATCCTCAACTCACTGTCGTGCAATTCGCATGTCAACGTGCTTGGATCACTGAGGATCCGGTGCCGAGGGGGAGATTCGAACTCCCACGGGGTTACCCCCACTACGCCCTGAACGTAGCGCGTCTGCCAGTTCCGCCACATCGGCCTGTCGTTCCAGCCAGTTTGCTGGGAGCCGACCTGCGGACTCGAACCGCAGACCTGCTGTTTACGAAACAGCTGCTCTACCAACTGAGCTAGGCCGGCACATACTCCACTTGGGAGCGGGCGAAGTATAGCAGCACCGATTCAGCGCGCGCAACGTGAGACGATATTGATTACGACGATGCCCCGAGCGACTCACTCCGACCGAAGCCTGACTGGTGCCGGCGGCGTTTCTGCTACTGTTTGCCGATGTGGCGGGGAGTTCCGTATCGCGCTCTCCAGCGATCAAAGCACGTCCATGGAAGGAGTCGTTCTCCTTGTCACGTTCACGTCCGGCAGAACCACCGCGGCGACCAAGTCAGACGCCGCGAAAGCCCAAAGCACCAACAAACCGCAATCAGGTGCTGCTCGTGATCGTCTCGGTGCTCGTGATGTGTTCCCTGGTAGGGGGCATCTTCGTGGGACTGGGATCGACCGACTTCTTTGGCGATCTCTTTTCGGACGATTCCGACGGCAACTATATCGATCCCAACAGCGACATCATTGCGGAGGCTGAGACCGAGGTCGCGGCCAACCCGGACGATGTCGAGGATCTCCTGCTGCTGGCGTCGTTGCTGGCGAACTCCGGGCGGTTGGCCGATGCGATTCCTCACTTCGAACATGCGCTCGATCTCGCTCCGGATGATGTTGCAGGACGGCTTAGCTTCGCGAGGGCGCTGGCAGACGGCGGGATGTACGCCGATGCGCAACTGCAGTTCGAACGAATTTTGAACACCGATCCGGAGAATCAGCAGGCGCATTACTACCTTGCCGAGTTGTACATGGCGCAGACGCCGCAGAATGTCGAACAGGCGGTGGTCCATTATCGCGCCGCGGCAGCAATTGACCCGACAACGTTAATCGGAGAGCGGTCACAGACCCAGCTTGACGTGCTGGGTGCGTCTGTACCGTCGGCGACGCCAGGCGGCAGCCCGGTCGCGAGTCCCTCAGCGTAAGAACCGGGCCGTAGCCGCCGTCGACAAAGAGCGAACATATGTTCGCAATGGGCTATACTTCGTGGTATGAGTGAGAACCGCAGGCCGGGTGGATTTGCCCCGGAACGCCAGCAGAAACATGACGACCAGCGACTGGTGACCTCCAACCAGCGTGATGAGGACGTGCAGGTCGAAACCTCACTTCGACCGCGCCGACTGGCCGAGTACATCGGGCAGGACCGCGTGAAGAACAACCTGAGCATCTTCATTCAGGCCGCCCGGGCGCGAGAAGAGCCACTCGATCATGTATTGCTCTATGGACCGCCGGGACTGGGCAAGACCACGCTGGCATCGATCATTGCCGCGGAGATGGATGTCAACCTGCGGGTCACCTCTGGGCCGGCGATTGAGCGACAGGGTGATCTCGTTTCGATCCTGACCAACCTCAAGCCAGGGGACGTGCTGTTCATCGACGAAATTCACCGGTTGAATCGGGTCGTTGAAGAAGTCCTCTATTCGGCAATGGAGGATTTTGCGGTCGACATCGTGATCGGCAAAGGCCCTGCAGCGCGCACGATGCGAATCAACCTGCCGCGATTCACGCTGGTCGGCGCGACGACCCGGTTGGCCCTGTTGACAGGACCCTTGCGGGACCGGTTTGGCGCAGTTCTGCGGCTCGATTTCTACGACAACGCTGCGATGGAGCAGATCGTCCGGCGGTCAGCAGCGATTCTGGGAGTTACGTTGGACGATAGTGGTGCCCAAACGCTGGCGGGGCGAGCACGAGGCACGCCGCGGATTGCGAACAGGCTCCTGCGGCGTGTGAGAGACGTCGCGCAGGTAGCGGGAGCAGAGGTCGTGGACGCTAGCGTGGCTGACGACGCTCTCGTGTTGCTTGAGGTGGATCCACTTGGGCTCGACGAGATTGATCGGCGGATCCTCCAGGCGGTGATCGAAAAGTTCGATGGCGGGCCAGTTGGGATCGATACCCTGGCGGCGGCAACGAGTGAAGAAACCGACACCATCATGGACGTTTACGAGCCGTACCTCATCCAGTTGGGATTCCTCCAGCGCACTCCGCGTGGCCGAGTTGCGACTCGCCGAGCGTACGAGCACCTGGGATTGGCATACCCTGCGGACCGACCTGGGCAGTCGCCGCTCTTTCAGGTCGAGAAATGACAGACGATGCTTCGAAGCGGTTGGCGATGGCGGAGTTCGACTACGAACTGCCGCCGGAACTGATCGCGCAGACGCCACTGGCAGATCGGTCGGCGTCACGGTTGCTGCACCTCGACCGGACATCCGGACAGATGACGGACCGGGCTTTTACTGAGATCGTTGAACTGCTCAATCCCAACGACCTGCTTGTGTTGAACGACAGTCGGGTGATACCGGCTCGGCTGCTCGGTCATCGACCTACTGGCGGGCGAGCCGAGGCACTCCTTCTGAGAAAGCGGTCGGATGGCGACTGGCTCGCCCTGATGCGACCGGCCAGGCGGCTTGCTCCCGGAGAGCGAGTCGAGATTCATGGGCGGGAACCAGGACTGAAGCCGGAATCGTTCGAGATCGTGGAGCGTCTCGAGGAAGGACAAGCGGTGGTTCGGCTTTCGGAAGGGCTCGAACGACACCTGCCGAAATACGGTCGAGTACCGCTGCCGCCATACATCCACGAGGTGCTTGACGAGGACGAACGATACCAGACCCTCTATTCGCGCACGTCAGGATCGGCGGCGGCACCGACTGCGGGGTTGCATTTCACCGATGAAGTCTTTGACACCCTCGCGGCGAAGAGCGTGCGGCGGGCGTTCGTGACCCTGCATGTCGGACTCGATACGTTTCGACCGGTGACCGCGGAGTATGCAGAGGATCATGTGATCCACCAGGAATGGTGCGAGGTGCCGGCGGAGACGGTCGCTGCGATTCGCGAAACGCGGCGGAGAGGTGGGCGAGTGGTCGCCGTGGGAACGACCTCGGCGCGTACGCTCGAGTCGTTTGGTGAGGCAGTGGATGATCTGGCCGTAAATTCCTGGTCAAGCATGACTGGAATCTACATAACACCAGGATTCCAATGGCAGGTGGTGGACGCGATGGTGACCAATTTTCACTTGCCGAAGTCGACGCTGCTGCTGATGATGAGCTCGTTCGCAGGCAAGGATGCGTTATTCGAAGCCTACCGTCATGCAATCGCCGAGCGATATCGCTTTTTTTCCTTTGGCGATGCGATGTTCATATCCTAGACAGGGAAGATGAGTGAGCGACTATCCTGATCTGGCGGGCAAGACACGAGACGACGCGTGGGCGCTATTGACGGAGTGGGTTGAGTCGCCGAGCCTGCGGCGGCATTGTCTGGCGGTCGAAACGGCGATGAGGGCGTACGCCCGGCATTTCGGCGAGCCAGAAGAGGCGTGGGGCGTGGTCGGGTTGATCCACGATTTCGACTTCGAGCGGCACCCGACACTGGAGGAGCACCCATTCGTGGGGGCAAGGGTCCTTGACGAACTCGGCTATCCTCAATGGGTGGTCGAGGCGGTCTTGAGCCACTCCGACGATCCCGCCTATCCACGAAGGACATCGCTGGAGAAGGCGTTGTTCGCTGTGGATGAGCTGACCGGTTTCATTTCTGCCGTTGCCCTGGTGCGACCGACGAAGGCAGTTGCCGACGTCAAGGCGTCCTCGGTGCGAAAGAAGATGAAAGACAAGCGGTTCGCCGAGGCAGTGCGACGGGATGACCTTACGCAGGGAGCCGAAGATCTCGGCATCTCATTCGATGATCATGTCACCTTTGTAGTGGAGGCGATGGCCGCCAATGCCGAGGTGCTGGGCCTGGCTGGAGTCCAGCCGGAAGCAGACGACGCTGAACACGCGTCGGGCCAATAGGCCAAAGGAGACCAACCGCGTGGCAAACCAGTATTCGAAGCCGTTTGAGTACAACCTTGAGGACGGCAAGACCTACACCGCGACGCTCGAGACGAACAAGGGCAATCTCGACATCGAGTTCTTCGTTGACGATGCTCCGAATACCGTCAACAACTTCGTGAACCTTGCCAAGGATGGCTACTACGACGGTACCCCGTTCCATCGAATCATCAGTGGATTCATGGTGCAGGGCGGTGACCCGACTGGTACAGGGATGGGCGGTCCGGGCTACAAGTTCGCCGATGAGCCAGTGAGCCGGAAGTACGAACGTGGGACGGTGGCCATGGCGAATGCCGGACCGAACACGAACGGCAGCCAATTCTTCATCTGCCACGCCGAAGTGGGTTTGCCGCCCAACTACACCATCTTCGGCAAAGTTACGGATGGGCTGGACACCCTCGATGCGATCGCGAGCGTGCCGGTGCAGATGAGCCGAAGCGGTGAGCGCTCTGCGCCAGCCGAGCCGGTGATTCTTCAGAAGGTCACCATCAACGAGGCGTAGCGGCCACCAGACACAGAACACGAAAGCGGTCAGTCTTCATTGACTGGCCGCTTTCTGCGTTGTGACCGGAAATAGAAGAGATACGTCTGGACTCAGGCAGCGTCTGGGAGGGAAACAGTGGCGGATTCGTACTGCTTCAGGAGGGCAATCCAGAAATCTTCCCAGGAACTGACATCTTCGCCACGGGCTCTGGCCTGTTCGATGCGAGCGTAGCCATCTTCGAGCCGCGACTCGAGCGAGCGAAGGCGGGGATCGTCTGACAGTGAGGATGTTTCGGTTGAAGGTGAGAGAACGGTCAAGCGATTCATCGGTGCAACTCCGGCGCTTCTGCGCTAGCTGGCGTCCTGATTGCTCGGGCAAATTAGGCTGGCGTCTGGATTCGCGATCCAGCGCGCTCCTTGAGGGTCTCGATCAGGGTGGAGGCGTTGCGGCGAGTGAGACTTTCGAGCGACGTGCCGACGACTTCCTGCGCGGTCTCGTCGAGGTCCTTGCGGGTGAGCTTGAGGTCACGGGCGAGCGAGTTGATCAGGTTTTTCTGGCGGTCGGTGGCAGCGATATCGTAACCGGTTGTCTGGCGAGATTCCTGTGCCTGGGCGCTTCCCACGGCACGGAACTGCACCGGCGCATCGACCACTCGTCCATTGCTGGCTCCGAAGTCGAAGTCACTGCAGAACTGGGTGCCGTACCCCAGCGCGGCCAGGGCTCGACCAATCGCCTTGGTCTCCGCCTTTTCGAGGTAGTCTCCGAATCCCTGGCGATCTTCGCTGCCCCATCCGGTGGCCGAGCCGCCGTCGGGAAGCTTCACCATGGCGCGGAAAACTGCTTCATTGTTATGGTGCGAGACGAGTTCCGTCTCGATGATGGCGTCCGGATGCTCGGAGCGCAGCCAGACCAGTCGCCACTTGACTTCGAGATATTCCTTGCCGCTGACGAGAGTGAGATGACGAGCGGGATCGAAAGTAGTAGGGGTAGTCATGTCGTTCTCCCTGATTCCGAACGTTTGTTCTGAATAGAGTATAGAACGCATGTTCTGAGGTGGCAATAGGGTCTGTGTCGAAAAGTCACTGACCTGACTCGCGAGGACCAGTTGACGACATTGTCTGGAATGAACGGTCGGCGTGCTAGACTTTCGCCAGTAAATTGGCGATGAGAAGTGAGGTTGACGGGTGAGGGTTTCGTGCCTCCAGGAGAATCTGCAGCGGGCTCTGGGTCGTGTTGGGCGAGCGGTTGCCTCACGAACGTCATTGCCGGTGCTGAGCAACGTCCTGATCTCCACAGACGAGGGTCGACTGCGGATTGCAGCGACGAATCTCGAAATCGGTGTCACCACCTGGATTGAAGCCGACATTCAGGAAGAAGGTCGGATCACGATCGATGCACGGCTGCTCGGTGAGTTCGTGAATACGCTGCCGGCGGGCGGCGTGAGCCTCGAAGTCGATCCAAACCGGCTCTCGTTGACGGTCAAGGCGGGACGCGACGAAGCCTCGATCAATGGGATCGATGCGGAGGACTTCCCCGTCATACCGTCCGTCTCCGACGAGGGGTTTGGCGTCGAGGTCGATGCACAGAAGCTTCGGGAAATGATCTCGCTCGTCGAGTTCGCCGCAGCCAGCGACGACTCCCGACCCGTCCTGGCGGGAGTGCTGACAAGGTTCGAGGGCTCGTCCGTCATCCTTGCGGCGGCCGACGGTTTCCGGATGGCTGTGAATGAGGGGGAGATCGCTACTCCAGTTGCGGAGCGGACGGACCTGATCGTTCCCGCACGGTCGTACCGTGAACTGGCGCGCATCATTGGCGACGCCGAGGGAGTGATCAGACTGGCAGTTACCCCAAATCGCAGCCAGATTATGGCTCGCGTGGACGACACGGAGTGGGTGTCCCGGCTGATTGACGGAACCTTCCCGGACGTTCGCCAGATCGTGCCACGAGATTTCGCCACCCGCGTGGACCTGAGCCGCGATGTGCTGCTTAACGCGGTGCGCCGGGCCAGTTACTTCGCACGAGACAACAACGACGTGATTCGGCTGGTGGTGAGTCCAGGCGAGGACGACCTGACGCCAGGGAACGTCGAGGTTTCGGCCAATGCGGCCGAACGTGGAAACAGTCACAGCTTTGTCGACGCGAGTGTGACGGGCGGAGACGTTCAGGTTGCGTTCAACAGCCGCTACCTCTCAGACGTGTTGTCTGTCCTCAAGCACGGGCAGGTGATGATGGGTCTGAATGGCCCGACCCAGGCCGGCGTGATTCGGCCGAGCGGTGCTGATTCATACACCCACGTGATCATGCCGATGGTGATCGGCGGGCAATAGGCCCCAATCTGCGTTCGGAGTGGCATGTACCTGACCCGGCTCCGGCTCGAACAGTTCCGTTCATACGAGCACCTCGACCTCGAAATCCCTGAGCAAGGGCTAACAATCTTTGGGCGAAACGGAAGCGGCAAGACCAGTGTCCTTGAGGCGCTGGTCTTGCTGTCTACGACGCGATCGCCGCGAACCACGAACGACCGTGAGTTGGTGCGCTGGCAGAGCGGTGAAGACTATGGGGTGCTTCCTTATACGCGCATCGAAGCCGAGCTGCTCTCGCGTGGACGGCAGGAGCGGATAGGTATCAGCCTGGAGCTGGACGCCGAGCGACAGGTGAACCAGCGCAAGGGCTATCAACTCAATGGTGACACGGTGCGAGCGCTGGACCTCGTCGGTGTATTGAAGGCCGTCCTGTTTACGCCCGAAGACGTACTGCTCGTGACCGGGCCGCCGATGGAGCGGCGCCGGCAAATCGACATGTTCATCTCGCAATTCGATCGGGGCTACCTGCAGGCTCTGGCGCAGTTCACTCGCGTGCTTGCCCAGCGTAACCAGCTGCTCAAGCAGTTCTCGCGAGACCGGCGGAGTCATCGTGACCCGGGATCGGTGACGGAGATGTCGTTCTGGGACGACCAGTTCATCGAGTTCGGATCTCTCGTGGTCTCCACCCGGTACCAGGTGATTGCGGACCTCTCGGAGGAGATGATTGCCAGGTCAGCATCGCTGATTGATGGAGCGCGAGTTGGTCTCGTGTACCAGCCCCGGATTTCCTGGGAACCTGCGGGAGCGTACGCAAGTCCGGGTGAAGTTCGCGAAGTGGTGGCGTCCTACCTGGCGAAGGATCTGGAAAACCAGCGGCGCGACGAGTATCGACGTGGAATGACGTTGTCCGGGCCGCAGCGAGATGACATCGCATTCCTGATCGACGGTCACGGTCTGGGGGCCTATGGATCGCGGGGACAGCAGCGCCTTGGAGTCGTGGCGTTCCGGCTGGCTCAAATTGCCATGCTGGAATCGCGGACTGGCGACCGACCAGTGCTCTTGCTGGACGACGTTTTTTCCGAACTCGACACGCTACATCGCGACATGCTGATCGATGCCGTCACATCGTTTGCCTGCCAGGTTTTCCTGACCTCGGCCGAGCCTGAGGTACTGGATCATCCCGGATTGGCCCATATCCCGCGGGGAGAGGTCAAGGCCGGGACGATTCACGTGGGATAAGCACTTCTGCGTGCGCCGGTGAATCGCAATCGGAAAGGTGAAGCAAAAGCGTGTGGAGGGATTGCCTCCACACGCTTTCTTCGCTCTGATTGAGGCTGGGGTGCAGGGATTCGAACCCCAACTACCTGATCCAGAGTCAGGCGTCCTACCGTTAGACGACACCCCATCGCGCCGGCGCTAGTCTAGCACTCTCAGCGGGAACTTTCCAACCGAAGGACAATGATGGAATCCCGACATGTGGAGCGTAGGCGCTCATCCCGCCTGGCCCAGTTGCCCAAATCTCTTCGGCTTGACCCCTGGCCTGCTGAAAACAACATATCGCATCCATAGGCGCGGCCGAATCAATCCTGGTGAGCCAGGACAAGAGCCTCGGGTAGATCGAAGAGCACTCGGTCCAGCGTTCCGTGCAGGGCGGCATAACCCGC
>JAEZJB010000145.1 GCA_023415845.1 Chloroflexota bacterium
TTGTGCGTGCTCGCTCGAACAACTGGTCTTCGAACATGAGCGGAGTGACCGCCTCTGAAACCGCGCCACTGATCGTCTGGAGCACCTCGGATGATGGAACGTGCTCGGCAAACACAGTCAGCGCCAGTTGAAGCTTTCATCCAGACTCGGCTGCCAGTCTCCCCCGCGTACGCACGATGCGCATCACGGTCTCGAACGTCGCGAAATGCGTTTGCACGATCGGGAGATCCGAACCATGCCCCGCCACCAGGCGTGCAATCTCGGGTGAAAGCGAGAAGCCGCCGTTCAGCACCACTCCCGAGAGACGCGGAAACGTCCCTGCCTCGTGGGCCATCAATACGGCGAGTAATACCTCGGGGCGGTCGCCAGGAATCACGACCGCCGCTCCCTCGGTGAGTCGGGTAAGAACGTTCTCCATGGACATCGCAGAGACCACGACGCCAAGCACTTCACGCTCGAACTCCTCAGGCTCTCCCTGGTAGATGATTCCCTCCACCGCATTGGCGAGCGCTTGAAATGTGGGCGCCACGAGCATGTTGTCTTCGGGGATAGCCCAGACCGGCACCCCGCGTTGACCACTCAGCACCGACGCGATTTCCCGTTCGATGGGCTCCAGCATTCCCGGATCGACCCTATTGGCGAACACACCGGCGAGAGTGGCATGTTCGCCCTCGAGTTCCGCAATTGCGACCTCAGCAACCTGGGCCATCTCTTCCGGCGACCTAGCCTCTCCGAGGAAGACAGGCGTGCTCCCAGAAGCCAGTTCACCCTGTTGCCGTCCACTCAGCACCAGCAGTACTGGCGCGCCCAGATTGGCTGCTACCCGAGCATTGAATCCAAGTTCCGTCGGAGTCGAGACATCTGTGTAGTCAGAACCCAGCACGACCACCACGTCAAATCGGCGTTCGACTTGGTGGAATCTGGCGACGATGGCGGAAAGAGCAGCATGAGGGTCAGAATGGACGGCCTCGTATGTCGTGCCAATGAGCATCTCAGGGTCGTCATTCAGTCCAAGAAACGTAATGAGGAGGTCCAGGATGTAGTCGGACGTCTCTCCAGACCGGCTGACGGGCCGGAACACGCCAACCCGCTGTCCAGTCTCCTTCAGCGCCGCCAGAACCCCGAGAGCAACTGTCGACTTGCCAGTGTTTCCCTCTGCCGAGGTGATGAAGATCGTTCTGGCCACGCGGCGCCCTTCTCCTGCTGATGCAATTGCCAAGACAGGCTCAACATACTACGGCGGCTCCGACGAATCACCCTTCATGTTCCACGGGAACTTCCAGCCGGTACAATGCCACGCAGCGGGCCAGTCGGCAGAACTCCATGAAGGGCTACAGGCGTGACAGTCAGTGAAGATCGGACCGAAACCTCCGCGGCATTGCGCCCGGCCTCGAAGGCCCAACATCTTCAGGATTTCCGAAGCCAGATCAGCGCACAACGTCTGGCAGCAAGAGAAAAGCAGGCAGACCGGGGCAAACGTTCAGCCCTTGACCGGATCCTCGCCCTGGTCGACGAAGGGTCCTTCACGGAACTCGATCCATTTGTCCGGCATCGAGCAACGCGTTTCGGGATGGATCGCCAGCAGCCGTTTGGCGATGGTGTGGTCACCGGCTTTGGGACGATCGACGGCCGGCGGGTCGCCCTCTTTTCTCAGGACTTCTCTGTGTTCGGTGGCTCGCTCGGCGAAGCGTATGCTGAAAAGATGGTCAAGTTGATGGACCTGGCCGAACGATATGGAATCCCCATCGTCGGCATCAATGACTCGGCGGGGGCCCGGATTCAGGAAGGCGTCGAGGGCCTCGCCGGGTATGGCGATGTCTTCTTCCGCAACGTCCGCGCCTCAGGTGTAGTCCCGCAAATCTCGATCATCGCCGGCCCATGCGCCGGTGGTGCAGTCTACTCACCGGCCATGACAGACTTCACGTTCATGGTTGAAAGAATCGGCCAGATGTTCATCACCGGTCCTGACGTGATCAAGACCGTAACTGGCGAAACCGTCACCATGGAAGCACTCGGCGGAGCGGTAACACATACGCAGACGAGCGGGGTAGCCCACTTTGCTGCCACGGACGAAGACGATCTCAATGAGCAGGTCCGGCACTTGATGAGCTTCCTGCCGTCCAACAACCTCGATGATCCGCCCTGGTTCGCTCCGGAGGACGATCCGGAGCGCGAAGATGACTCTCTCGACTCCCTTGTCCCGGAAACCAATACCAAGCCCTATGACATGCACGAGGTCATCGCTTCCATCGTCGACGATGGAGAATTCCTCGAAGTGCAGCCGCATCACGCTGACAACATCATTGCCGGATTCGCTCGGCTCGATGGGCATGCTGTCGGGATCGTGGCCAATCAACCTCGGGTCCTGGCTGGCACGCTCGACATCAACGCCAGCATTAAGGGTGCCCGATTCATCCGGACGTGCGATGCATTCAATATTCCGCTTGTCACGTTCGTGGATGTGCCGGGCTTTCTCCCGGGCACGGACCAGGAGTACAACGGAATCATTCGCCACGGCGCGAAGTTGCTCTACGCATATGCCGAAGCAACTGTTCCCAAGGTCACGGTGATCACACGGAAGGCCTACGGCGGGGCCTATGTGGTCATGTGCTCCAAACACATTGGCGCAGACTTCAACGTAGCATGGCCGACCGCCGAAATCGCCGTCATGGGACCATCGGCTGCTGTGAATCTCATCTTCAGGCGCGAACTCGGCACGTCAGACGACCCCGACGCCCGACGCCAGGAACTCATCACCGAATACGAAGACCTCTTTGCCAGTCCATACCAGGCGGCATCACGTGGATATATCGACGACGTCATCGAGCCGCGCAAGACTCGGCCCTGGCTCATTCGTTCACTTGAGATTGCGAGATCCAAGCGAGTCAACGCTCCCCGGAGAAAGCACGGCAACATTCCCCTGTAGTCAGAGTGGCGAGTCGCAATGTCAGACGATCAGCAAGCTCCGAACATACGAATAACTCCAGAACCCACTGACGAAGAGATGGCTGTGCTCGTCGGCACTGTGATGACATTGATGTCCGCTTCGGAGACATCGCCAACGAAACAACGGCCACTGCAACCTTCACGATGGTCCCTCGCCGGGCGCCAGGAGCACGTATCTTCTACTCACCCCCCGATTGGTGTCCTCAGAAGCCACAGGACAGACTGGTAGTTGCCCTGACTTCACCTGAAGTACGATTCAGCACATGAGAATTTTGGCTCGTCTCATCTAGCGAGAACGGATGTAACGTGGATACGCTCGTTGTCTTGCTGCAGCTGATTCTTGCAGGCGTGCTGATCGTTGCGGCCTACGGGAAGTTCCGGGACCTGCCCGGATCGCGCCAGGCCGTCGCCGACTTTGGCGTACCGAAGCAATTCGCTGACCTTGCCGGCACCGCTCTTCCGGGAGTGGAACTCGTCATCGGGTTGGGCCTGCTTTGGGGCGTCACAGCACGATGGGCAGCACTTCTGGCCGCGTTGCTCTTCCTCGCCTTCATCGCAGGAATTGGCTACAACCTCAGCAAGGGCAAGCAACCAGAATGCCACTGCTTTGGCCAGATTCACTCCGAGCCTGCCGGCTGGCCGACGCTGATTCGCAATGCCGTACTCACCGTTGGGGCCCTTGTAGTCGTCTGGCACGGCGCCGTCGGAACAGTTGAATGGTTCGACGATCTCAGCCACGACGGCGAGGCACTTACCCTTATCGGACTCGCGCTCCTGGCGGCGTCGATTGCGGTGATCTTCCTGCTTCAGAAGCTTGTGCGACTGAACACCGATCTCGTCGATTTGCAGGCTGATCTCGCCAACCGGCTGGAAGACCTTGCCCTCCGTTCTACCATTGACGGTGGCGTTCCGACCGACACTCAGCCCGCTGCGGCTGCAGAACCTCATCGCGCCCCCGACTTCGATATCACCGGGCTTGATGCGGGACAAATGAGCCTCGCCAGCCTCAAGGCCCTGGGCAAGCCGGTCATGCTGGTGTTCGCCGATCCAGGCTGCGGGCCGTGCTCGGCACTTACCCCTGACATTGCCGAATGGCAGAAGCGGTTCGGTGACGACCTGACAATGGCTGTTGTGAGCCGGGGCACACCGGACGCCAATCGCGAGAAGTTCGTCACCAAGGGCGTGAGGCAGATTGGTCTTCAGGACGATTGGGAGGTGTTCAATCAGTATGAGGTTCGTGGCACGCCCTCGGCCATCCTGATTGACACGGACGGGATCATTCGCGAACCGTACGCCGTTGGACGTGACTCAATTCGCGAACTGGTAAATCGCGCCGTGAGTCCCGATCAGGCGCCAGCCGAATCCAAACCAACGATCAATCCTGGAGATGACCCTCTGGCTGCAATTCTTCGCAAGGCCGAAGGCCCAGAGGTCGGTACGGGTGCCAGCCGGCTGCCGTTGCCAACGATTGATGGAGAATTCCTCAGCCTCGACGACTTCAAGGGCCAGAAAACCGCGATTGTGTTCTGGAACGTCACCTGCGGGTTCTGCCAGCGGATGCTGCCTGACCTGAAGGAAATCGAGGACGAGGCTGGCGACAAGATCTCGCGCATCCTGATCGTGTCGCAGGGCGACCTCGAAGCCAATCAGGAGCAGGGACTCAAGTCGCGAATGATGCTGGACGACGGCTTCACGATGGGGAAAGCATTTGGCGCGAACGGCACTCCTTCCGCCATCGTCCTTGATGAAGATGGCAAGGTTGCTTCGTCACTCGCCATCGGTGCGGATGCCGTCCTGAACCTGCTCGATGAAACCCTGGAGCTTGACGCCGTAGCTGCGGACTAACGGCATCTGCTTCAATTCGATGAGCGTTCCCGGGCCAGCTGTCGAAACCAGTCGAGTGCGGAATCGAGATCGGGCCGAACGCAGCGATATACCTGCGCGTGCTCAACCACGTTCACCAGCATTTGCAGCGTCTCGGCAGGTCGATTGCGGATAGCAACCATGTGCTCGCTCATCGCGATTACGGCCTCTCCGCCAACCAGGCGCTCAGCTTGCCAGACCGAATCAGACTCGTAGCGGATGAGCGCCACCACGTCCACGTATGGGGGCACGAAGTCCCCATCCTGGCTGGGTGAATGGGCATCAAGATCGATCCGTCCCCGTGGCCCGAGTGGCCCTTCCCGCTGGGAGAGCTTGCGAGCATATGGACGCACGCGACCCTCGAGATCCAGTACGGCGAACTCGTCGGAAAAATATGTCGCTCCCTCGTTGACCAGCGCCCGGGTCAACGTCGACTTTCCCGCAAACGACGAGCCCGGCAAGACAATTGTCAAACCCAACCACTGCACGACGCCTGCGTGAAGAAAGAGATGGGGCTGGGCAAATTCCGCCACGTAGATTTGCAGGCTCGATTCCAGACGCTCAACTGCGGACTCGGCAGTGGTGAATGGACCGGTGCGCTCGTCGTCTGCATCGAGAACGTAACCGGCGGGATTGCCGTCACTCCAGGCAAGGACGTACTGGCGGTCAACATCCAGATCATCCCGCGGCGCTTCGAAGAGACCTGGTGGAAGCTCTTCCCGGATCAATCCAATCAATTCCGGATCGGAGGTTTCGATCCGGATGCGCAGGCCGTGCGCCACGTAGTCGATCCGCTGCCGTTCCGAGTCACCCACTGCTTGCGG
>JAEZJB010000169.1 GCA_023415845.1 Chloroflexota bacterium
TTCCGGACTCGATCTCCGTCACCAGTCCATCGAGGGTGCCGACCACGTCGAGGTTTGGCGTGATCGCAGTTTCGGACGGCTGGGGCGTGACTGGCTCGTCGGTGAGCGGCTTGCCGGCGCGGTACCAGGCCTGGATACCTCCGTCAAGCATCGCGCCGTTGCCAAGGCCAGCGGCATCCAGCAGCCAGACGCCGTAAGCCGCCATCGTGCCACTGATGTCCTCGTAGAAGACGACGGTCTGGCCAGGACGAATGCCAGCGGACCGAACGAGCGCCTCCAGTCGCGGCACCCACTCCTCCACGGCCTGCGCGGAAGAACTGGCGAGGCGGGCTGGCGCGAGGTCGAGCGAGATGGCGCCCGGCAGGTGGGCCTGCTGGTAGGCGCCGGCCGGACGCACGTCAACTATCAGCACGTCGGCGTCATCGAGGTGATCGGCCAGCCAGTCGACGGAAACGATGGGGGAGGCAGGCATGGTCTGGGAGTCCTTCCATGAGAGGGAGGCGAAGCCACGGGCAGCGAGCCCACGAAGAGCGTGTATTATCATCCTCTCAGTGCAAACCGGCGACCGGGCCTTCCGGTTACCGCCCGCCCTCCAGCCTGTATCGAACCCGGAGCTGGGCAACCATCAGCCATCGCTTCCGCGCATTCCCGGATGCCGGAGAGGAAGGAAGACATGGATGAAACTGATTCTTGCCGTCGTCCAGGATGAAGATACCGACGCCCTGACCGAGGCCCTGATCACCGCGGGGTACCGGTTTACGAAGATCAGTACCACCGGCTCGTTTCTCCGGACTGGCAACACCAGCCTGATGATTGGCGTGGAGGATGCCGCAGCCCAGGGCGTGATGGATATCCTGCAGCGAACCTGCCGCCGACGAACCCAGATTGCGGTCCCCTACTCGCCGGCCCTCGAACCTGGCCTGTTGTACATGCCGGAGAATTTCGAGGTGGAAGTGGGCGGAGCGGTTGTCTTCGTCGCCAACGTTTCACGATTCGAACGAATCTAGCCAGGCACAGCACGACCGGGCCTTCCCATAGGGCCCGGTTTTCTCACGTCCCGGGGGCATCATGCGCCGGATCTTCGCCATCGGTGACATTCACGGACACTTCGCGGAACTCATGGACCTCATGCACCAGCTCACCTGGTCCGGCGGGCTTGTTCCGGAACGAGATCGCGTCGTGTTCCTCGGTGACTATGTCGATGGTGGGCCGCACACCCGCCAGGTGGTGGACCAGCTGATCGCCTGGCAGGCCGCCTATCCGCACTGGGTCTTCCTGAAGGGCAACCATGAAGACCTGATGCTCGACGCGCTTGTCTACCACGGCCGACATTATGGTGACTACTTCCTGTGGTGGAACCAGGGCGGCCGGGCGACAGCGCACTCGTACCTGCCGGAGGAGGCGTCCGCCTACGAGCGGTCGATCATGCAGCCGGACGAGTTCATCGCCACCAGTCACCTCGACTGGATGAACAGCCTGCCGCTGATGTTCGAAACCGATGAATTCCTGTTCGTGCATGCAGGGTTCCGACCCGGTTACCACCTCGCCGGCCAGACCGAGGAAGACATGCTCTGGATTCGGGGTGCGTTTCATGCGGCACGGTTCAACTTCGGCAGACCGGTGATCTTCGGTCACACGCCATTCGCCGAACCGCAGGTGTTCCACGATGTACGCCACGGCCACGAACACGAGATCGTGGCGATCGGCATCGACACCGTGTTTCACGAGACCGGCCACCTGACCGCGGTCGCCCTCGACGCGGACGCACCTCACGCCCGGCCGACGTTTCTCGCTTCACGGGAGATCGGTTCGTAAGGTCCATCCACTCGGCTCGAATTGTCCGACATCGGCAACGCTCGTCCATCACGGCGGGTCGATCAGGCGTGCACGACCGCCCGGTGCCAGCGTGGCTGTGGTACAAGAACGGCACCGACCCCGGCGAGCACTGCGCCGGGAGCACGATCCAGCGGGAGTTAGCAACGGTGACCAATCAGGCAAGCGAATGGGTGGAGAAGGTCGATCGCCAGAAGATCGTGGACGTGGCGAAGCAACTCGTCTCCATTCCCAGCGTCAGCGGCGATGAACTCGAGGTCATGGCCTTCGTCCAGAGCTGGCTCGATGAGCGAGGCATCGGGTACGTCGTGACATCCAAAGACCCGAAGCGGCCCAACGTGATCGCCACTGTTGGCGAGGTTGGCTCGGGCCCCCTGGTGACGATGAATGGCCACCTCGACACGGTGCCGATCTCCGATCCCGACTCCTGGCGCACCGACCCGTTCGAGGGCGTGGTCAGCGATGATGGCGCGCGGCTGTATGGGCGCGGCGCCTCGGACATGAAGAGTTCGGTCGGCGTGATGATGGTGATGCTGGAACTCTTCCGCGACGCCGACCTCGATGGTGCCCTGCAGGCCCACATCGTCTCTGACGAGGAGGTTGGTGCGGAATTTGGCACCCTGCACGTGCTGGAAGAGATCGAGAAGGGCAATCTTCCGCGCCCCGATTATGTCTTCATTGGTGAAGGCTCGGAGATGAAGGTGCGCAACGCCGAGCGCGGGGGCCTGGCGATCAACGTCACGTTCCTGGGGCGGGCCTCGCACACGGCAGCCGCGCGTGTGACCGGAATCAACGCGATTGCGAAGGCGGCGAAGGGTGTGCTGGCGCTCGAAGAACACCTCGAACAGTTCCATCCCTCGATCGGGCACCCGGTGATCTCCATCAACATGATCGAGGGCGGCGTGGCGCACAACGTCGTGCCGGGCTCGTGCACCATCTCGATCGACCGCAGGCTGATTCCGGGGGAGACGAAGGAATCGGTGGTTGCCGATATCGTCGCCAAGTTCGATGCCATCGCCGCCGAGGACCCAGACTTCCGCTACGTGCTCGATGTCGATCCCGACGGCTCCTATATCCCGGCCAACATCACGCCGGAAGACTCGCCCCTGGTGCAGGCGTTCCAGGAGAGCGTTCGCCGCGTGACCGGCAAGGAGCCCGAGTTCTTCGTGCAGTGGGCGGGAATGACCGATGGCCGGTTCTACCGCCAGCACGAGATCGACACCGTGGGCATGGGACCGCGCGGTGAGGGAGCGCACGGCGCCAACGAGTCGATCGCAATCGATGATCTGGTGCTGGAAGGCAAAATCTACGCCGAAACCATTGCCAGGTTGCTCAACGCCCGGCCGGTCGACGGGGTTGACGATGAACCGCACGCCCGGGCGGAATCAGGACTCCAGCACGCCGAGTAGGCACTGGCCAGCCGGTTCGCACCTTACCACCTCAGGGTTTCAACGCTCACACACAGGAGACCCCCGGCCGCGCGGCCAGGGGTCTCCTGCAAGCTGCCGGAAACAGGTCGAGGAGGGCGCGACCTAGACACCCTGCTCGCGCAAACCGGAGATTTCATCAATGGCGGATGGGTTCTCCAGCGCTGACAACTCCCCCGGAGGGAGACCCAACCAGGCAGCACGGGCCACCCGCCGCATGATCTTGGCGTTCCGCGTGCGCGGCAGGTCACTGACGAAGACGACACGCTCCGGACGCAAGGCAGCCCCAAGTTGCGCCCCAATGAACCGGCAGACCTCTCCGGCCGTATCGTCATTGATCTCCGCACCGGGCACCGGGATGGCGAAGACAACCACGACATCGCCCTTCTTGTCGTCGGGCACACCGATCGCGGCTGCTTCCCGCACGAGAGGATGGGCGACCGCCGCACTCTCCACCTCGGCCGGTCCAATCCGCTTGCCAGCCACCTTCAACGTGTCGTCGGAGCGGCCCCGGATGTACCAGAACTCGTCCGCGTCAATCTCGGCGTAGTCGCCGTGGACCCAGATATCGGGGAATCGTGACCAGTAGGTCTCGAGATACCGCTCCGGGCTCTGCCAGATACCGTTGGTCATCCCGACCCACGGCTCGCGCACGATCAGCTCCCCCACGCCGTCGCGAACCGGCTCACCCGCTTCATCGACCACGTCGGCCACCATGCCGGGAACCGGCCCGGAAAACGAGCACGGCTTGAGCGGGGTGATGGTGAAACCGGAGACGATGCCGCCCGACGTTTCGGTGCCGCCCGAGTAGTTGATGATGGGGCACTCACCGTCGCCAACGACCTCGAAGTACCACCACCAGGGATCGGGGTTCCAGGTTTCGCCCGTGGAGCCGAGCGCTCGCAGGGACGACCGATCGGTCGCCTCGACGATCTCTGTGCCGTAGGGCATGAGGGCACGAATGGCGGTTGGGGCGAGTCCGAGCGTCGTCACCCGGTGCCGCTCGACCATCTTCCAGAGGCGATCGGGACCGGGATGGTCGGGTGTCCCCTCCAGCAGGACGATGGCCGCCCCCAGCATGAGCCCTCCGCAGACGAGCCACGGTCCCATCATCCAGCCCATGTCAGTCAGCCAGAAGACGATGTCGTCGCGCTGGACATCGAAGCTGTAGGCCATGTCGTGCGTGGCCTTGAGCGGAAACCCGGCATGAATGTGCACGGCACCCTTCGGCCGACCGGTGGTGCCCGAGGTGTAAAGGATCATGCAGGGATCGTCGGCGGCGGTCAGGACGGTCGTGAACTCGGTTGAAGCTGTTTCAACGGTGTCGTGCCACCAGTGATCTCGCCCTTCGCGCCAGCCCACCGATTCGCCCAGGCGATTGACAACCAGCACCGTCGACACCTGGGGTAGCCGCTCAAGCGCCTGGTCGGCAACGTCCTTCATCCGAACGGCTTTGCCCCGCCGGGGAAAGGCATCGGCAGTAATCAAGACCCTGGCCTCGCAGTCGGCGAGCCGGGAGACGATCGCCTCTTCGCCATACCCGGAGAAGAGCGGGACGTAGACGGCGCCGAGTTTCCCGCAGGCCAGCGTGGCGGCCACGATCTCGGGAATCATCGGCATGAAGATGCCAACACGATCCCCCTTTTGCACCCCGAGGTCGCGCAGCGCGTTCGCGCACTGGTTCGTCAGGGCGTTCAACTCGCCGAAGGTAAGGGTGCGAATCGATTCGTCGTCGCCCTCCCAGATCACCGCTGTCCGCTCGGGATCAGCGGCGGCGTGCCGGTCGAGGGCACTGGTGACGTAGTTGAAGCCGGCCCCGGGAAACCAGCGCGGCCAGGCCTTGCCCTGAGCGAGGTCCCAGACGCGATCGAAGGGCTGGTGCCAGTCGAAATCGAGGTCGGCCAGCACCTGTCGCCAGTACTCCTCCGGGTCGGCTGCGACAGCCCTGTAGAGGGCGGGGAGATTGGGGACGCCCATCCGGGCCATCAGGCGCCGGAGGTTGCTGCGCTCGATGGTGTGCTCACCTGGTTCCCAGGCGATCTGGTCGATTTCGATAGCGACATCACCGGACATGCACGGCGGTCCTTCCTGGGGTGGCGGGAGATCAATGGATGCATTGTTCGTGTGCGCCCTCGTCACGTCAAGGATTCGTGCATCCCGTACAGTGCGACGTCCGGCCTGGTGCGGTTCCGCGGCCTGCTCCTGTACCATGACATCGCGCGGCAGCCATGGCCGCAAGCGGAGGAATTCCTTGACCAACACGAGTACCACCCGTCGCGAAGCGGACGACTCGCCAGACGTCCAGCCCCCGGTGCGCCACGCCTTCCAGGTGCGCGACCTCTCCAGCCCGATCTTCACCGAAATCTGGTTGGTGGCGGCGGTCACCACCATTCTCGGTACCCGGCTCTACCTCGCCATCACTGGCTATCCGCAGGTGGGCGGCAGCACGCTCCACATTGCCCACATGCTCTGGGGCGGCCTGGCAATGGTGATCGCCTTTGGCATGCTGCTGGTGATGGCCAGCGCGATCTGGAAGCCAACGGCGGCCCTGGTCGGTGGCTTTGGGTTCGGCCTCTTCATCGACGAGGTCGGCAAGTTCATCACCAAAGACAATGACTACTTCTACCGGCCCGCCATCGCCGTGATGTATGGCGTACTGGTCCTGCTCTTCCTCGCGGCGCGCTCGATCGACCGGTTCGACCGGATCAAACCCGACGAGCGCATTCTCTATGCCACCCAGTGCCTCGACCAGTACGCGATTGGCCGGCTGGACGAAGAGGGGCGCCAGGCCGGGCTGATGCATCTCAAGGAGAGCGGCATCGACACGAGCTATACGCGGTCGTTGCGTGAAGTGCTCGAAGGGCTGGAACTGCCGGACATCGACAAGACCTCCCGGCTGGTCAGCTGGCGCGACCGGGCGGCGAACCGCTACTGGAAATTCGTGGGGAATCCCTGGATGCTCCGGCTGGTTTTCATCGGCTTCGCGATCCAGGTCGTCAACTGGTCGGCCTCGGTCTGGCTGGCGATCAGGCAGGGCCAGTTCGACCTGTTTGACGGCATCAGCATCAGTGAAGGCGGCG